>DAOLYC010000432.1:0-2221 GCA_035425605.1 Ferruginibacter sp. | reverse complement strand
GGGGTCGCCATCTTTAATACCGCTAACGGTTGCCTGGTCTCCATAGTCATCAATTATCTGAATCTTATCTACAATATTGGCAGGTAATTCTTTAGTGGCCGTTTTTACATCGCCTCCAAAAAAATCTTTGCCATTAACTTTTACACGACTAACAGCTTTTCCCTGTGCTGTTACATTACCATCTTTATCAACCTGTATGCCAGGCATTTTTTTAATAAGATCTTCCACAACAGCACCTTCTTTTGTTTTAAATGACGATGCATTGTACTCTATTGTATCTTCTTTTACTACTATGGCAGGAGCTTCTACTGTAACTTCAGACAGCAGTTTTGCATCTTGTGCCATTACAAAACTGCCTACATCAATTGTTTTTTCAACTTTATTTACGGCAACAAATTTGGCAATTGGCCAATAACCCAAATGACGAATTATGATTGAGAAATTTGAAGAAGGAACATTCTCAAACCTAAACTGTCCCTTTTCATTGGTAAATGTATAAATGGTATCTGCAGGATTAGATTTTACAACAAGGCCAATAACTGCATTTTCAATGGGTTTTATAGTTGCAGAATCTATCAGCATTCCTTTTACTTGTGCAAAACCGCTTACAGCTATAAATAGCACAAATATTGTGAGTAAAGCTTTTCTCATAAATTAGTGTTGATATACGAATTCGTTCGTTCAAATGTAGGCTTACTTGTTTATATAGAAATACGTATTATGATGAATGGATGCAGATTTTAGGATTTATTAACAAAAATTAAAAATTGTAAACCAGCGAAATTGAACCCGGCCCTCCATTTAAAGTGATTTTATCTGATATGCCATTCAGTTGTTTACCATGTTTTTTGTGAATAGCATAATTAATGGCGTCATAAATTAATAAAAAACCTCCTTGCAGCATAATAGAATTACCATACCCTTTAAATTTTTCAGGCTTTTTTTGATTGTCGCTTGTTTTATTCATTAATAAACCCGCTGCCACATAAACCACGTCTAATCCTGCATTAATCAGGTAAGTTTTTTTAACCCTGTTTTGATGTTTAAGTACATCTGCCAAATTGGGGTTTTCAATTTTTTCTTTTGCTGCACCCCAGTATCCCAGCCCGGCAATAGCCAGGTTGATGGCGCCCCACATTACATTCATTTGGTGAAAATTACGCACCTCTTTATTACGGCTATCGGTGGCTATGCCACTTACAACAATATTGGCCACCGACCAACCAGCTAAAACCAGCATTGATTTTTTTTGAATTCGGTTATGTTCTTTTTCAAATTTCACTAAATCAATTTTTTGTGCAAAAGCAAAGGCAGTAGTTGTTAGTATAAAAAAAAGGAGTGTAAACTTTTTCATATATTCTTTTTTATAAAATACGTAACAAATTTATGAGTAGTTTGTTTTTAAATGTTGTTTTTATACTTAAATCACAAATAGCTGATTAAGGAACAACCCCAAACAATGCTTACCTTTGTTACCCTTTAATAAAAGAGGCAAATACTGTCAATATGGCTTTTAATATATTTCAGCATCAAATTTGACATTATGTATATTCTTTATTAAAATTAATTTAAAGCATACCCAACAATACAGTATTTTATGATTGGAGTTATATCAAAACTTTTTGGCGGCAACAAAAGCGAAAAAGATGTAAAAAAAATTAGACCCGTAATTGAACAGATCAATAATTTTTTTGATCAATATCAGTCTCTCACAAATGACGAGTTAAGAAATAAAACTGCAGAGTTTAAACAACGTATTGCCACACATCTCAATACTATTACTACATCAATAGATGAAAAAAAGAAAGCTGCAGAAGAGTTACCGGTTGCAGATATTAATGGCAGAGATGTTTATTACCAGGAGATAGATGAATTAAAAACAGAAAAAGATAAACAGCTTGAAGTGATGCTTAAGGAATTATTGCCCGAAGCATTTGCCGTAATAAAAGAAACCAGCCGAAGATTTAAAGAAAACCAAACACTGGAAAGTACAGCTACAGATTTAGATAAGGAGCTGGCTGCTAAAAAAAGCAATGTAATTATTGATGGCGAAAAAGCTATTTATAAAAACACCTGGACGGCAGGAGGAACAAATGTTACCTGGAACATGGTGCATTATGATGTACAGTTAATAGGTGGTATGGTTTTACATGAAGGGAAAATTGCCGAAATGGCAACCGGTGAAGGTAAAACACTTGTAAGTACGTTACCTGCCTATTTA
>DAOLYC010000431.1:0-2221 GCA_035425605.1 Ferruginibacter sp. | reverse complement strand
ATTGTCTATATCAGATTTAATAAGGGTCATTACATCTGCTTCGGGAGATGCAGCTTTAGCCAAATTTGAAATATCGAAAGAAGTTACCGGATCAGTTTGAATAACGGCATCGCCCCATGAACGGGTGATTTGAAAATAATAAAAAGCACGCATTCCATAAGCCATTCCCAGGTAATAACTTTTATTAGCTGCCGATACTATATTGGTAGTATTTAATTTTTCTATGAGTAAATTTATTTGAACAATATTACTGTAAAAACCACCAAAATTACTTACGCCCGCATTATCTAAATTAATTGTTTGCAGCCACATACGTTCTATTCCCTGTGTGGCTTCACCGGTAAAGGCGCCGGCATTGCCGGGTTCAGTACCAAATATATCCCCACGTAGTTCGCCTAATGCCTGAAAAGCAGCATTATGGCCTCTGAAACGACTTTCTACGCCAGATACAAATGCATCGAACTGATCGGAAGTTTGCCAGTAATTGGCATCACTGATGCTGCTGATTGGCGCCAGATCTAATTGTTTTTTGCAGGAGCTGATGATAAGTATTAAAGCAAACCCTGTTATTATTTTTGTTATTATCTTTTTCATAATTATTTATTTTATCAAATTAAAAAGTAACCTGTACACCAAAAACAAATGATTTAGGTGTTGGATATGTACCTGCATATATACCGGTAATTGTGGTAGTACCTGGATTTACAGGAGGCTCTGGTGAGGGGCCGCTGAATTTGGTTACATAAAAAAGATTGTTGGCATTTACAAAAACTCTTGCTCCGGAAATAACCCTGGTTTTTGCAAGTATGGCTTTTGTAAAATCGTACGACAGTGTAATTTCACGGCAGGCTAAATAATCACCCTTTTCGTACATCCTGGAGTTGTTGCCATTGAGTACCTGTCCGGCATTATTGCCCCGTGTATAATTCTTTTTACCTGCAGGAGCTCCAACCTGGTCGGCATAATATACTTTTGGAATGTCAGTTTCGGTATTTGTTGGCGACCATGCATTTTTTTGCAAGTCAATATAATTGAAAGTACCCTGGTAGTTACCTAAAGTTCTTGCCACAAGGTCATTATAGATTGTATGGCCTAATGCAAAATCAAAACGTGTATAAAAAGAGAAATTTTTATAAGATACCGTTGCTGAAAAACCTCCTGTATATTTTGGATTAATGTTTCCTAAATAAACCTGATCCCTGGTATCAATGGTATCATTCTTATCTACATCAAGCCAGTTTACATCACCGGGAGTAATTTTATTTGTACCGGGGCGGTTTGGTCCGCCAATTTGTGCAATAACATCCCACCTGTTAGCTGCATTTGCAGCAATATCGGCTGCATCTTTAAAAATTGAAACTTGCTGATAACCATAAATAGCGCCAAGCGTTTGCCCTTCCTGTAAGCCACCTACCCAAACAACTTTGCCTTGTGCTGCATCATAAATTTGGAAACCACCCTGGCGATTATTTTCGTTTCCATTATAAGGTAGTTTTAAAATTTTATTTTTTACAAATGATATGTTAGCGCTTGCATCAATATTTAATCCTCCCGGTGTACGTAACACGTTTGCATTGACAGTAAATTCATAACCTTTGTTTTGAAAAGTTCCCAGGTTGGTTCTAACAGATGAGTAACCAAGATAACTGGGTAAAGTTAAATTGGTCAACAGGTCAGTTGTCTTCCTATCGTAATAATCAAATATTAAAGTAATTCTGTTATTTAATAAACCAATATCAATACCTACATCAGTAGTTTTGCTTTTCTCCCATCTTAATCCATTGTTAATGGGACTTGTATTTAAAAACCCGAGATTACCATTATAATTACCTTGTGATCCATACACTCCTTGTACCTCGTAATTACCAACCCCGGCCACATTACCATTAACACCATAACTAAAGCGTGGTTTAAGTGTAGAAATGTAATTGCTTATGCCGCTGTTCTTAAAAAACTTTTCATTATGCACATTCCATCCTGCAGACATACCTGGGAAAAAGCCCCACCTGTTTTTTTCTGAAAGGCTTGAAATACCATCTTGCCTGTAAACAAAAGATAATAAGTAACGTTGGTCATAATTATAATTTAGCCTTCCTAAATGAGAAATGATGCGATACTCTGATTTTGTACTATAATTACTGCCTGCAGCAAATAAAGTAGAAGCATTAACGGTAGTAATATCATCTGTTGGTGCACCGGTACCCATAACCTGTGTATTCAT
>DAOLYC010000430.1:0-2242 GCA_035425605.1 Ferruginibacter sp. | reverse complement strand
TATTGTTGCTCAAAATTATCTAATTTCCCAGCATAAACCTGATAGAATTTTAAAATGAAATTAAGAAAACTTACATTAAGTGATTATTTTCTAATCCTGGTAAACCTTATTCCTATTTATGGTGTATGGTACGAAGGATGGAATGCTGCTCAGGTATTTTTAGTGTATTGCTTAGAAACAGTAATTATTGGTGTAATCAATGTTATAAAGATGGCTTGCGTAACATTGTTTGTAAAGCCCAGAGATGTATGGGAGAACAATGGAAGTTTTACCAATGTTAGCGGTTTGTTCTTTATTGTTTTTTTTATTGTTCACTATGGCTTTTTTGTTTTTGTTCAAACACAAATTTTTTTTGGTGTAACCGGAATTATAAAAGACAGTTCTATTTTTAGTTCTTATAGTAAAGTGCCTGCAGTTTTAGGACACGATGGGTTAATATTATTGCTGATATTCATTACATACTATACGCTTCAAACATTATTTAACTTTTTTCTATCGGGAGCGTATAAGAAAACCTCTATGAGTAAGCTTATGTTTCAGCCTTATGGAAGGATATTTGTTCAGCAGTTTGTGGTGATTGTTGGTAGTATGTTTTTAGCTTTAGGTTTTTCCAATATATTTATTTTGATATTAGCTCTGGTTAAAATTGGCTTTGAGCTGTTTGTAAATTTTGATAAATTTATTGATAAGGCAGAAGCTGAATCAAAAAAGAAAATGGCAGCAGGAAAATAATTAGTTAGTTAAGCAGTTGTTTACATTCTTCCAGTAATTTATTTTTATTGATGGCAACCGTACCTACTTCTTCGCAAACTAATCCACCGGCAATATTTGCAATTTCGGCCATTAGTTTGGCATCTTTAATGGCAGCATACACTAAGGATGCAACAGCTATCACTGTATCACCGGCGCCGCTTACATCTGCAATGCTGCGTATATGTGTAGGTATCATGGCCGCATCATTTTCGTTCTGGTAAAAAACACCTTTTTCTGATAAAGTTATGAGTGAAATATGATGATCAAGTTTATCTTGTAATAAAAGATGTACATCTTTTAAAAAGTTGAGGGTAACCTCATTCTGTAAAATATTAAGCCCCTCTTTTACTTCTTTTAGGTTTGGTTTAAAAATTGTAACACCTTTATATGCAAAGAAATTTTTTCTTTTAGGATCTACGGTTGTAAGTATGTTTTGCTTATTGCATACTGTAATAATTTTTTTAATTACATTTTCTGTTAGCACACCTTTATTATAATCTTCCAATATTACCACATGAGGATTTTCTGCCGCAAGATAATTTTCGAATGCAAATAACAGCCTTTCTTCATCGGTTGTATTTATATCTTCTGCTATTTCTGCATCTAGGCGCATCATGTGCTGGTTGCGGCTTATAATACGAATTTTGTTGGTAGTTATTCTATGTTCGCTATGTACCAGGTATTGGGTGTTGATATTATTGCCCGACAGTAATTTGGTTAATTGTTCTCCTTCATCATCTTTACCCAAAACACTAATCATGCTAACAGCAGCGCCAAGTGCTGCAATATTTAGCGCTACATTTGCAGCGCCACCAATCCTTTGTTCTTTTTTATTAAGCGCCACTACAGGTACCGGCGCTTCTGGCGAAATACGATCTACATTTCCTAACCAATATGTATCAAGCATTACATCGCCAACTACGGCAACTTTTAGTTGTGTTATCTGATGAAATAATTTTTCAAAATCCCGGCGGGCCATATTTAATTACTTTTTTTTTGATTAGCTATTGATACATAATATACAGGAATGCCTAATAAAACAATTCCTAAACCAATGCCGGCATAAACGGGTTTAAAAATGATAAGGAACACACAAAATACCAAGGCCATAATAATATAAATAATGGGCAATACCGGATAACCAAATGCTTTGTACGGTCTCTCAATATCAGGCCTTGTTTTGCGTAATTTAAAGATACCGATGATGGTTATAGCATAAAATAATACCACTACAAATGAAATCATATCAAGCAGGTCGCCATATTTTCCACTCAGGCAAAGGATAGATGCCATAATAAACTGAGCCCACAAAGCATATTCAGGCACTGCATATTTATTAAGCTGTGCTGCTTTTTTAAAAAATAACTTATCAATAGCCATTGCATTGTAAACCCTGGCGCCAGCCAATATCAATCCATTATTACATCCAAAGGTTGAAATCATAATCATTACTGCAATTATTGCCGCACCGGCATCGCCCCAAATTACT
>DAOLYC010000429.1:0-2265 GCA_035425605.1 Ferruginibacter sp. | reverse complement strand
TATAAAAGAAGAGAGCAGACTTATACAGCCTGCTCTCTTCTTTTCGATTTTAAATTATCAATTTAATAAACTAAATGTTTACGTTGCATACTATATAATAGTATAAAAAGCAAAGCAATAGCTATTCCAAAATACATTGAAAAACCTGCAAAGGCAAAGGCGCCTATAAATAGAAACTGGGTTAAAAATGGCAACACTTCGCCAATCGTATAAAGTAAAAAGCCTTGTTTTTTTAGTTTACGCATTTGCAATGCGCCATAAAAACATAATGCAACTGCAATTAGCGACAGTACTACAATAGGTATCCTGTTTTCATAAGTTTTTCTAATCATTGCAATCATTGTTTCAGGGTCTCCCATCATCCTTTTTGCCCAACCGGGCATATTGCCGGAATTCATCTGTTCGGTTAGTTTATCAATACCATCATACGATTTTTTTGCATTGAAAAAAGTCCATAAACTACCAACTAACTGTAAGGCACAACCAATAAAAGTTAAGATGGTAAGTACATTTAAACCAGATGAAATTTTAGGTGCATCGTTATTATCAAATTGTAAAACATCAGCAGTGTTATCTTGTGTCATAATTTTTTTTATTTACAATATAGTCAGTTTAATTTTTATTTCAAAGCACTTCTAATTTAATAAAATACTTAAAATATTTTTTAAAGTCGCCTGTTCTTTCTTTTAAGATTAAGATAATCCAGATAATAAACAACCTTCACCGTTATTTCATTGCTATGTGGGTTAGATAAAACTTTACCAAAGTTGCGTCCATAAGAGGCATTTTGATAGGCATCAATATTTACACTGCTTCCCAGTGCATTTTTCCAAGCAATGGTTAAACGGCTGCCGGGCAAAAAGTCCCAGGTATAAAACATATCAATATTAAATATATTGAAGTTTACATTTTCGTTATTGAAGAATGTAGTATCACGCCAGTAACCATCTACATTTAAATTATAAAAATTGGTATTCTTAAGTAACGACCAGTAATGACGCATCCTAATATTTAAATTCATACGTGCAGTAAAGTTATATTGAGCGCTTGTAATGAATGTGTTGGTATTAACATTTCGTCGTGATATTATTGGCGATCCATTGGAGTTTAATTTGTAAGCATAACCCCAATTCCCCTTATCTTGTTCAATTTCCATACTTGCACTTGCCTGAAGTTTATTATTGAAACGATAACGTAAACTTAACTGGCCTGTCCAGTATGGGTCATTGGGCAAAGGCGATTCTGCTCCACCAAGTTGATAATTTACAAATAATTTTTTTCTGCTGTCGGTACTACCGCTTATCTCAAAATAATAATAAGGAGTACGGCGTAAAAAATATCCGGTATAAACATTTGAATGCACAAAATAATCTTTGTACCAGGTAGGTTTTGATTCAAATGAAAAAGTTATGTCCCAAAAATTCTTAAATAAAAAAAAGGCACTGCTATTTACTTGAAAACCCGACCAAACAAATGGTTTGTATAAATAAGTATTACTAAAGTTGAGCTTAAAGCTATGGTTTAAAAACCTGCGTGTAGGCTTGTTTATAATGTAATTAATATTGCCTGAATATGCAAATGAATTATTGTTGATTAAAAACCCTAAATCGTTTGGATCGTATTTATCACTTAACACAGAAAGCTCTGCACGATATTGTATAACCCCACTTACTTTACCAAACCCGATTGCAGATGTAAAACCATTTTTATTTCCCTGCTTACCCCAAACGTTGCTGAAACTGCCGGTATATGTATAATTATACTTGTTTCGTTTATCAAACAAGGATAGATTAATATTACTAACATTGGCATTGCGGCTATTGCCTTTACGTAATACATTGGTATTGGTAAAACTTACCGACGAACGATTTTTTAAAGCCTGGTCTAAAACCAAAATATTGTAATTAGTTAGTGGTTCGGTTAATATACTTGAATCTTTACCGTTTCGTAAATCTCGTATTTTGGCATACATAGGTACAGAAATTGCATTTAAAATTCCAATGCCCAGGTTGCCTTTTGTACGCCCCGAAAACTTAGTAGCGTTATAAAGTTTTGTTATGCCGGGGTTTTTTAAAATTTGGAAATTACTGTCGGTACCATAGGTGTTTAATACAGAAGAAACCTGCCCCGGTTGGGCGCCAATACGCCTGCTGTAAAACAAGCCAGCTTTATTAAATAACTCAGTGCCTTCGGTAAAAAATGGCCTGTAATCATCAAATTTTACCTGAAAAGGCGATAAGTTAAGATAAACATTATCGCTTTGTA
>DAOLYC010000428.1:0-2299 GCA_035425605.1 Ferruginibacter sp. | reverse complement strand
CAAAAATTAAAAAGGAAGCAAAAGTTATGACAACAAGTTCTAACAAATTAGAAACCGCAACACTTGGTACTGGTTGTTTTTGGTGTACTGAAGCTATTTTTCAGGAACTGAAAGGCGTAGAAAAAGTTACCAGTGGTTATAGCGGTGGTACAGTACCCAACCCAACCTACGAACAAGTTTGCAGCAAAACCACCGGCCATGCCGAGTGTTTGAATATTTTATACAATCCCGCTGTTATTAGTTTTGATGAATTGCTGGAAGTGTTTTGGCAGGTGCATGACCCCACTACTTTAAACCGCCAGGGCGCTGATGTGGGTACTCAATACCGAAGCGTAATATTTTATCATAATGATGAACAAAAAGCCAAAGCCCAAAAATATAAAGTTGCACTTGATAAAAGTGGCGCATGGGCAAATCCTATCGTTACCACGCTGGAACCCTTTACCAAATTTTATCCTGCCGAAAACTATCATCAAAATTATTATAACAATAATACCAGCCAGGGCTATTGCCAGTTTGTAATAAGGCCCAAACTTGAAAAGTTTGAGAAAGTATTTAAAAGCAAACTAAAAAAGAATTGATAAGGACAGGGACAAGCCGGCAGGCTTGTTCTTACATTCATTTATTTTCAATTTTCGTAGGCATAGGTTCTCCCCTATGGCAAGTATAACAGGTTACAGATTGTACCTGGTCGGCAGTTACAGTTTCATTAAACTGAAAATAATTTTTATTAATATCGGTTGTCATTCGCATCATTTTACGGGCAATTTCTTTTTCGGGTTTATCATCCTTATCAAACATAAGTGTATCAGCTTTTTTATCACGAGCATGGCAGTATTTACAGTCAACCCCAAGCATCGTGGTAAATCCATCCATTATCTTATCTAACGAATCGGTGGAAATATTTTTTGGCAGTACCTGCAAATTTTTAAATTCTTCGTTTACCGGTTGTTTAATGGCAGCAATACCAATAAACACAATTAAAATCAATACTGCCAGTACCTGTATTTTTTTAAATGTTTTCATACTATAATTTTTTAACTTTTCTAAGTTCCAGTAAATTTAAACTGTTTGGATAAAAGTTGATAATATTTGTATGGACTAGATGAATAGCCATATCGTACCATAGCGGCACCACCGGAGCATCGTTAATGATAATCCTGTCCATTTGCTGATAAAGTTTATACCTGGTTGAATCATTTTTTTCAGACAAGGAACTTTCATATAACTTATCATATACCGGGTTTTTATATCGGGTATAGTTTGGCGGAGCCGGATTTTTGCCATAAAAAACACTCAGATAATTTTCTGCATCCGGATAATCGGCAATCCAGCTTCCCCTAAAAAAAGGCGCTTGCGATTTTGATGTTTGTTCCATCAATAAACTTTTCTGAATCACTTCTACCTGTACTTTTATACCAACCTGTAATAATTCATTTGCTATATAAGTTCCTAAATCGCCATAAACAGGAATGGTGAGCAATTTTATTGTTGGTAAATTTTTCCCATCGGGGTAACCGGCTTCTACAAGTAATTGTTTGGCCCTGGCTACATCATAATAATATCCGGGTACCGCAACAGAATCAAATGAAGGCAAGCCGGCCGGTACAAATCCACTTTCGGCAGCAATGCCAATACTATTACGCAAATACAACATCATCTTGCGCCGGTTAAAACCATAATTAATTGCCTGACGAACTTTTTTAAATCGCAAGGGCGAATCCTTTACCAAATCATTTTGTTCATCTACTAGAATACCCAGGTATTCAATATTCAGATATGGATGTTTTTGCAATATTATTTTGCTTTGCCATTCTTTTTTAAGGTTACCTGTTTTGGTAAGCACTTCATCCTTAAAAGACGGGTCTATATCATCAATAAAATCGAGCCTTTTTTGTTGAAACTCTAAAAACTCTGTGGCTTTACTATCATAAAAAGTAACTTTAACCCCATCCAGGTATGGTAACTTGTTTCCTACATCATCGTGTTCAAAATATTGTTTATTTTTTTTTAAGATAAGCGCCTGCCCTTCTTCCCAGGCCACAAACTGAAATGGCCCGGTACCAACGGGATGGCGACGGAAATCGGTTTTATATTTCTCTACAGCTTCTTTGGGTATTACAGAACAATACTGCATACTTAAAATACCAAGTATAGAATGAAAAGGACGAATAAGTTTTAGCTGGAAGGTGGTATCATCAATTGCTTTAAAACCATTTATTGAATCAACCCTGTTATTAAAAATCCATGCGCCAGGGCTGGCGGTACTTTTATCAATAATTCTTTTAAAACTAAATTC
>DAOLYC010000427.1:0-2300 GCA_035425605.1 Ferruginibacter sp. | reverse complement strand
ATACTTATGAAAGCTGTTTTTTGCTTTAATAGAACGATTCATGCATCACAGGAATATGTGTATTTTACTTACTATTTGTGATAATTACATATAAATATTCCCCGATTTAATACCTGGCTATTTTTTATTTGATGCAGCAGCTATTGTTAACAAATTATTGCCTAACATTTTGTTAATAAACTTGACGGTTATTCCCCGATTTTTCGCTTACTTTGCCGTCGTAAAACTAAACTTATATGAATTTCAAGAAAATTATTCCGGTTTTAATTGCATTATTTGCGTTACCGGCTTTATTAAGTGCCCAGGTTACCACGAGTAATATCAGTGGTAATGTAAAGGATGACAAAGGGGCTCCGCTGCCGGGAGCTACTATAAAAGTAGTAAATACCCTGAACGGTGCGGTTAAATTATCGCAAACTGACAAAAATGGCCGCTTTCTTATCCCCAACCTTGACCCGGGTGGACCATACACAGTTACTGTAACTTTTGTAGGCCAAACCATCCCTGAAAAAACAAATGTAATCCTGCAATTAGGAACTACAGAAGTTTTAGATTTCGTTGGACAAACGTCTGGCAATATTCTGGAAGCCGTAGTTGTTAACAGCCGTACTACCCGTACTGTACAAACTGGTACAGCTACCAACTTCAGCAACAGAACTTTAGCCATTACCCCCAATATCAACCGCAGTATAACTAATATTGCTTCTTTAACACCACAAGCCGGTGCAGGAAGTTCTTTTGGCGGAAGAGACGGCAGGTATAATAATATTCAAATTGATGGTGCAAGTTTTAATAACAACTTTGGTTTATCAAGCAACCCATTACCGGGTGGTGCAGTGCAACCCATTTCCCTGGATGCGATTGAAGAGTTTTCAGTGAACGTAAGCCCTTTTGATGTTCGCCAGGCTAATTTTACCGGTGCCGGTATTAATGCCACAACAAAAAAAGGTACAAACAAATTCAGAGGCAGTGTTTATGGCTACTACAGGAATGAAGGATTCCTGGGAAGAGAGGCCGTTGGGCAAAAGGTACCAACTGTTACAAAGTCTTCTTCTAAAACTTTTGGAGCTGCGGTTGGTGGCCCGATCATTAAAAACAAATTATTCTTTTTTGTAAGTGCTGAGAAAGTAGATTTTGACGCTCCGGGTATCAACTGGAAAGCCAGACGTGGTGCACCAAGCACTGACCCGAATGAATCAAGGACACAGGCAGCAGACCTTGATGCGGTTAGTAATTATTTAGCTACCAACTTTGGTTACACAACAGGCCCTTATGAAAATCTGGGAAACTTTTTTACAAAAAACCAAAAAATATTAGGACGTTTAGACTGGACCATCAGCAGTAAGCATTCTGCTTCGTTCAGGTATAACTATTCTAAAACTGACGATGACCAGTTACTTAATGGTAACAGTGCTCCTAACCCAAGAAGTTCAAGTTTCAGGTGGAGTAATAACAGTATGAGTTATGAGAACTCAAATTATGCAAATACTAATGTGTTGTCTTCTTACGCATTTGAATTAAAAAGTAATTTTAACTACAGGTTATCTAACCAGTTACTGGCTACTTATACAAAAGCAAATGACCCTAAAAGAAGCAGCAAATCTGATGAATTCCCTTTTATTGATATCTTATCAGGTGGGGATGCATATATAAGTGCCGGTTATGAACTTTTCTCTTACAACAACGATGTTGTGAACAATACATTAACTATAAATGATAATGTTACCTATAATGCAGGTAAACATACATTAACTGCCGGTGTGGGTTACGAAAAGATCTATGTAAAAAATCAGTTCATGCGTTATGGCACCAGTTATTACCGTTATGCATCAGTTGCAGATTTTCTCGGTAATGCTCCGCCAATCGCATTTGGTTTAACTTATGCATATGCCGGGCAAAATCCTTTTGTTGAGTTAGAGTTTGGCCAGGCAAGTATTTATGCCCAGGACGAAATTAAATTTAACGATCGTTTTAAATTAACAGTTGGTATCAGGGCCGACAGGCCTTTATTCCAGAATAAGCTGACAGGTAATGCAGGTATTTCTGCTTTAACTTTTGCTGACCTGGGAGGTAACCCAATTACTCTGGATGTTAGTAAATGGCCTAATGAAAAAACTTATATCAGCCCGCGTGTTGGATTTAACTGGGATGTAAACGGCAACAAGAACCTGATCATTCGTGGTGGACTTGGTGTATTTACCGGAAGGTTCCCGTTTGTATGGTTTACCAACCAGCCTTCTAACAGTGGTGTAATTCAAAATACTGTTGATGTGGTAAATGCAGCCGGTTTACCTGCATAC
>DAOLYC010000426.1:0-2314 GCA_035425605.1 Ferruginibacter sp. | reverse complement strand
CAATAGTGCCTTTCGGGGGCGAAGGTATTCCATGTACCAGGCCCTGGTAATATTTTTCAATCTGTCTTCCTTCAAATAATTTTGATAAATATTTATGAGAGGATTCAGTTTTTGCAAAAATTATTAAACCGCTGGTATCCTTATCTAAACGATGAACAGTAAATATGCTACCATATTTTTGAGTTAGCATTTCTTTTAGCGATACTTGCGATTGTTCCCTGTCGGGTATTGATAATAATCCTGCGGGTTTATTAATAGCAACAAAAGATTGGTTTTCAAAAACAATATCTAAAAGAAGTTTTTTCAAAGGCTATTTCTTTTTGGAAGTATTCATGTATTTCAATAAACGAATTTCTTTTTCACTTAGGTAACGCCATTTACTGCGTTCCACATTTTTTTTGGTAAGGTTGGCATACATTACCCTGTCCAGCCCTTTTACATCATATCCAAGGTGTTCAAATATCCGCCTCACAATTCTGTTGCGGCCACTGTGCAGTTCAATACCGATGATGGATTTGTCTTTGCTGTCGGCATAAGCAAGGCTGTCGATAAAAATTTCTCCGTCTTCAAGCGTAAGACCTTTTATTATTTTATCGAAATCGTTTTTTGTAAGTGGCTTATCTAATCTTACTTCGTAAATCTTTTTTATTTCATAACTGGGATGTGACAGCTTTTGGGTAAGGTCGCCGTCATTGGTTAATAGTAAAACGCCTGATGTGTTCCTGTCTAAACGGCCAATAGGGTAAACCCTTTCTGATGTAGCCTGCTTAATAAGTTGCAATACTGTTTTTCTTCCCTGTGGGTCATCGGTTGTGGTGATATAATCTTTGGGTTTGTTTAATAATATATAAACCAGGTTTTTGGTTACAAATAATTTTTTACCGTTAAAAACCACTTCATCTTTTTCTTCCACTTTGTAGCCCGGTTCTGTGGCTGGTTTGCCATTAATCTTTACTTTACCGGCATTAATTAATTCAACTGCATCTCTTCTGGAGCAAACACCGCAATGAGCCAGGTATTTATTCAAAGGCATTTTACCTATTACCACATTGCTTTTTTTAGTACCAGTTTTTGATTGCTTTTGAAAAGAGGTGGCAGCTATTTTTTGGGGCTTATCATTTTCTGCCAATTTATTTTTTACAGTAATAGTTGCTTTGGGGGCCATGCCGGCTTTTTTTGCCTGCCGAACCAAGAATTCTTCTTTCTTTTTATTTTCAAAATATTCGTTTCTTTCTTTACGGTATTTTTTCTTTTTCTGGCGCATCTCTTCTTTGATTACGCTGTTTTTCTTTTTACCCGAAAATTTTTGGAAAGGCGATTGGCTCATGGCTAATAATTTTTATTTACTGTTTTGCAACAGGCAATTTTTGTAAAGATAAAGCTTAATTGTTCCCGGCGAAGAAAGGGTGATTTCACAAATAATAACAGGTGTATTTATATTCATTCTTAGCAGTCTTTCCCTGGAATTTTTGCACATATCGGTGTACCTTATTTATCGCTAAGCCAACTCATCTCATAAAGCCTTGAGCCGCAGCCGCCATATTCCCCGACGAGCGGCAAACTAAAGTTACAATTGATAAATTTTACGGGGTGTTTTGTTAAAAGGCTCAAATAATTTTTGGGCCTTTTTATTTTTTATTGGCCAGTTGGCCACAAGCGGCATCAATATCTTTGCCACGGCTGCGACGCACCCTTACATTTACTCTATTCTTTGCAAGATGGTCAGTAAATAACTGAGTTGTGTCTTCGTCTGTTTTTGAGTAAGGAATACCCAAAACAGGATTAAACTCAATTACATTTATCAGGTGAGTAGGTATTTTACGATATACTTTTATTAACTCATCAGCATCTTCTAAGCTGTCATTTACACCTTGCAAAAGCACATACTCAAGGGTGATATCATTTTTTGTTTGGTCATAAAAATAATTGAGAGCATCAACCAATGCAGCAATATTATTGCTTTCATTAATAGCCATGATGGTATTTCTTTTTTCATCATTAGCAGCATGTAATGACAATGCCAGGTTGAACCTTACTTTATCATCTCCCAACTGCCGTATCATTTTTGCAACGCCTGCAGTAGAAACGGTTATTCTTTTTGGGCTCATAGCCATGCTGTCGCTTGCAGTTATTCGGTCAATAGATTTTAAAACATTACTGTAATTTAAAAGTGGTTCACCCATGCCCATATAAACAATATTGGTAAGGCCGGTGCCATACATTTTCAGACTTTGTTCATTTAAAATTGCTACCTGGTCGTAAATTTCATCAAAGTGTAGATTACGTTTTCTGTCCATCAAACCGGTAGCACAAA
>DAOLYC010000425.1:0-2322 GCA_035425605.1 Ferruginibacter sp. | reverse complement strand
GATAAAATTAATCTCCGAAATAAATTTTGTTACCACGTGAGGGTTTTGCATTTGAATAATGGCATAAATCACCGCCTCTTCATCAATCCATTGCAATAACCTGCCGCCAAATAAACTATTGTTGGGGTTCAGGTCTTCTGGCTTTACCCATTTACGGGTATGAAAATTTAACTCAGTGCGATGTTCCATTTTAATAGTTTATAGTTTATTGATACTATAGCATATTATTTACTTAAAAATTATCCTCTTTATTTTTAGTTAGGATAATTCGCCAAAATACTTGTGAAAATAGGGGATGGTTTCAATGCCTTTATAAAAGTTAGCAACATCAAATTTTTCATTTGGGCTATGTAGGTTATCGCTGTCTAAACCAAATCCCATGAGCACTACTTTACACTCCAATTCTTTTTCAAATAATGAACAGATGGGAATACTGCCACCACCACGTACAGGAATAGGCGTTTTACCAAATGTTGTTTCCATAGCTTTGGATGCGGCTTTATAGGCAGCACTGTTAATTGGTGTTATATAAGGCTCACCACCATGATGCAAGGTTGCTTTAACTGTAACACAATCGGGAGCAATTTTTTCTAAATGTTTTATAAGTATGCTAGTTATTTTTTCGCTGCCCTGGTTGGGCACCAGCCTTGCTGAAATTTTTGCAAAAGCTTTTGATGGTAAAACTGTTTTTGCACCTTCGCCGGTATAGCCGCCCCAAATACCGTTTAATTCAAGGGTTGGGCGTATACCAGTTCTTTCGTTGGTGCTAAAACCTTTTTCTCCCCATAATTCTTTTACACCCAAATCATCTTTGTACTCCTGTTCATTAAATGGTGCTTTTGCCATCAATGCCCTTTCATCATCTGAAGCAATTAATACATCATCATAAAAACCGGGAATGCTGATGTGGTTATTTTCATCGTGTAAGGAAGCAATCATTTTTGCTAAAATTGTAATAGGGTTGGCTACGGCCCCACCATATACACCACTGTGTAAATCACGGTTGGGTCCGGTTACTTCCACTTCAATATAACTCAATCCACGTAAACCGTTATCAAGGCTCGGTGTATCTAAGCTTATCATGGCAGTGTCGCTTATCAACACACAATCGCAGGCTAATAATTTTTTATTGCTTTTTACAAATTTACCCAGGTTAGGCGACCCCACTTCTTCTTCACCCTCAATACAAAATTTAATATTGTTATTTAAACTATTGGTTTGTATTAATGTTTCCAATGCTTTTACATGCATATAAAATTGTCCTTTATCATCGCAACTGCCACGGGCAAAAATTTTCCCTTCAATGATTACAGGTTCAAATGGCCCGCTTTTCCATAATTCTAATGGCTCGGCGGGTTGTACATCGTAATGGCCATACACTAAAACTGTTGGTTTAGCAGGGTCTGTAATTTTTTCTGCATATACAATGGGATGCCCATCCGTTTGATAAATTTCTGCCTTATCAACGCCTGCTTCTATGAGGCGTTGTTTTACTGCTTCGGCGCAGGCAAGCATATCGGGTTTATGTTCGCTTTTTGCACTCACACTGGGTATGCGTAAAAGGTCTAATAATTCATCTAAAAAACGGTCTTTATTTTTTTGTTGATAATCTTTCCAAACTTGCATAATGTATATTTTTTGAATATTTATTTAAATAAATGAAGGGTAGCTAAATTAAGATTTTTTGGTTGCAATAAAAGGGTTGTTAAAAAAGATTAAAAATAGCTGAATGTACCTTTATAGTTTGTTAGTTTATACAAGTGCTTATATATTTGCAGCAGATTGTTTGTCAATTTATCAGCCTTTGTTTTAGTTGAATCGCACTTGGTTCTGTCTAATGCAAAGGCTGAGTCGATTTTTGTATTACCTGTTTCAATAAATTTTTCTTTTCAACCTGCTTTATAAGGTTAGTGTTTTATCTTTTGGTAAGCCAATAATAGAAATCCTGTAAATACATATAAAACTGCAATAATTGCCAGTGTCCATTTAATTACAGAAAAGAATACAGTTAAAAATGCTACCACATTATTAGTGTAACCATGCAGTGTAAGTAACATACCTAAATTTTCAAAAACATCAAAAATGCCGGCTAATATTGCAGCCCGGGCAATAATGTTACCTGCTTTTGCAACAGGCCCTTGCATATTTACTGCAATTCTTTTACAGGCAAAAAATAAAAACCCAGCATAAAAAAACAAGAATAAAAAATCGTAACGTGTATTAACGATAGCAGTAAACACATTGTTAGGCTGGCCGGTTGATTGCCAAGCATTGATGATAAATTTTGTTAGTGCAGTATTGTAAGCAAACTCCAGGTTAACT
>DAOLYC010000424.1:0-2325 GCA_035425605.1 Ferruginibacter sp. | reverse complement strand
GTTCCAAAAAGTGGAGATAAAAAAAAATTATTAGTACTCTCAGAAAAGAATGTAAATTATTTTAGGCAAGATCTTATGAAAAGGAAAATGCTTAACCTGGATAATAAATCAGTTACAGAAAAGACAGGAGTTTTAAAGCAATTACAAAAAGATTTACAACTTTCTTCGATACCATTACATATTGAATGTTTCGATAACTCAAACCTGCAAGGCAGTTACCCGGTATCTGCAATGGTGTGTTTTATAAATGGACAACCAAACCGAGCTGCATACAGGCGTTACAAAGTAAAAACAGTAGTTGGCATTAACGATTTTGCTTCCATGGAAGAAGTTGTTTACAGGCGTTATAAAAAACTTACAACCGAAAATGAACCCCTACCCCAACTTGTAATAATTGATGGTGGTAAAGGACAATTGAGCTCTGCCATGAAAAGTATAACAACTTTAGGCTTGCAAAGCTCTATTACAGTAATTGGTCTGGCTAAAAACGAAGAGGAGATTTTTTTTTCGGGCGATACACAATCTGTAAAACTACCCTGGGATAGCGATAGCCTTAAACTAATAAGAAGAATAAGGGACGAAGTACATAAACATGGGATAACCTATCACCGAAACTTACGTAGCAAAGGAACTTTTGTTAATGAACTTGAACAGATAAACGGTATTGGAAAAAATACAGCTAATGTGCTGCTGAAAAAATTTAAATCGGTTAAAAATATAAAAGATAAGACTTTACAAGAGTTAGAAACTGTAATTGGTAAATCTAAAGCGGTTATTATTCACCAACACTTTAAAGGTATATAAAAAATAAGGGGCCAGAATGGAAATTCAGCCCCGTTTAAAATCCAATATCCTATGAAAAACCAAGACGAAGATAACTATAAGTAACATATCAGCATATACCCTAAAGGGGGTATTTTTTATAAAATTGGAACTTGTTGATAAATAAAAACGCTTAAGTATAACATAATATTCAGGTACGCTTAATTTATAATAGCGATGCATAATTTTGGATAAACTAATGAAGAAATTGATAAAATAAAAAAGCCCCCGAAAAAAGTTCGGGGGCTTTTAATAAATTATGATACAATTAGTAAGACCAAAGGTCTTGTTCGTAATTAAATATCTTTTCTTTAATATTTTCGCCTTCTAGTAACTGAAGGATTGGTTTATCCTTTATACCGGGATATTGTTCAATAAACCTGTCATACGGGTTATCAATAGTACTTTTTATTATACGGCCATAAAACATACGGCTTTCAAATAAGTCTTCCCAACTCATACGGGCTCCGTAATTTTTGCCATTATACACATCATATTTAGAGAAGATTGGGCGCATATCGGGATAATAAACCCAAAACAATTCTGTAGTTCCAACAAATTGATTTGTTTGAGCAGTATAGATATTCATAACTGGCGCAATACCCAGTATTCTCCAAAACAAACGAGAACTTTCTTTATCAAAAATTACTTCTTCTTTTATCCTGAATTTATAAAAAGAATCCAATACAATATCACGAGTTTCTGTTTTATAACTTGTAATATTTCCAAGTGAATCGAACAGTGGTACTTGAATAGGCTCTCCGGCTAATTTTTGTACAACATCTAATTTCGTCATAGGTGTTGTAAACCTATCATCTACATTACTGAAAACAGTAACTGCACTATCCTGAATTGCTTTAAACAAAATTGAAATAAATCTTTGGTTACCATTATTTTCATCGGCTGAATAACGGAATGGTAGATTTATTTTTTCCCGGGTATCAATCTCCCGCCATATTTTATGACGGTAAAGTGCATCATCGGCTCTAAGATTTTCGTACGGTAATGGCGTTCTATCTTTTAGCATGGTTGTTTCCACTGCTTCATCAGGCCTCAATGATTTTTTAACCGTTGGTATAGGCAAGCTGTCATTAGGTGGTGGCGGTGGTGGAGGCGCTGCCACAATAGCAACCGTATCAACCTTTGGTACAGTAGGTTGTATTTTTGCTTTTGTTTTAGACGATGCCGTTTTACGGGTGCTGGTACGTTTTTTTGAAGTACGTTTTTTTTGTGCTTCGGCTATATTTACAAACAGCCCAAGGCATACAGCCAGCAAAAAATATTTAAAATACTGCTTTTTCATAGCGTTTATTTTTAAAACTCCTAGAATAGTGAAAAACCAGGAGGGTTTTGAATTGTTCTTGTTACTCCATCTGGCCCAACAACACGTATGTTATCGAATACAACTGTTGATCCAGGTACCAAAGATTTCATAAACTCTGCAGCAGGAGCCAGGCTTCCACTGTTTATTGTTATTTGTTTTATGTTTCTATCGCCAGGAAT
>DAOLYC010000423.1:0-2330 GCA_035425605.1 Ferruginibacter sp. | reverse complement strand
TCCTATGTATTGTTTGTTTATTGACCTTGACCCTTCGCAGGTTGATATAAATGTGCATCCCACTAAACAGGAAATAAAATTTGAAGATGAAAAAATTGTATATGCTTTTGTACAAAGCGCCATCAAACATGCACTGGCACAATTTAGCATAACTCCAACGCTTGATTTTGAATTAGACGCATCCATCCAAAGTTTAGATGCAGTTAGTAAGCCATTTACCGAAGAAAAGAAATCATCCGCATCAGCCTCTTCTTTATACAATACTTTTACTAAAAAGCACCAGTCGCATTTTATAGAAAGTAAAAGTGAGCTAAAGCAATGGAAAAGTTTTTATGAAAAACCACATGATATTACCATAGATACAGGTGGTGATGCACAAACTCTCATTGCCGCAAATTATAAACCACAAACAGAAAATCTTTTACAATTACACAATAGTTTTATTGTAGTTCAAACCGCTAAAGGATATTATTTAGTGAACCAGCAAAATGCACATGAACGCATTTTGTATGAACGGTTTACTTTGGCTGTTGATGGAAAACCCATTGCTACGCAGCAAAGTTTATTTCCTGCTACCATAGAACTTGCTGCTACCGACGCAGTTTTACTGAACGAGTTGTTACCCGATATGAACCTATTGGGATATCAACTGGAACCCTTTGGTAACAATACTTTTGTAATACAAGGCACGCCTGCCGATGTAAACCAGGGCAACGAAAAAACTGCCATTGAAAAAATGTTGGATCAATACAAGCATTTTAGCAGCGACCTCAAATTCAACAAAAGAGAAAAATTGCTACGCACACTTGCACTCCAACAATCAATTAAAACCGGCATATCATTATCAGAAAAAGAAATGAAAGTTTTGATTGAAGATTTATTTAACTGTCAAACTCCCAACAGTACTGCCAACGGAAAACCCACTTACCTGGAGTTTAAAAAAGATGAGTTGGATAAATTATTTGGCAGGTGATTGGAAACCTGGATACTAATATTTTTCCCTGATGCCTTCTATAAATTTTTCAACCGCACGCCTTACAGGTGTGGAGCCTGATTGATAATTATTTACCAAAACAGAAAATATAAGAAACTTTCCTTTTTTGGTAATGAGGTAGCCGCTAAGGGCGCAGTTATTGCTAAGGGTGCCGGTTTTGGCATAAATGAAACTACTGTCCTTTTTATAGTAATTTAATAAAGTACCTGTGCCACCGGTTGCCAAAATATTTTTTATCCTATTCCAACCAAATTCGTTTTTCATTTTATTAAGAATAAATACAAAACTTTGTGGCGTAAACAAATTATACCTACTGAGGCCGCTTCCATCTACCCATCTTGGTTTTTGAGGAATATCTTTTAAATCAGTATTTAAAATTGTATCAATAATTTTTTCATCGTTCATAAAGCCCAAATGTTCATTACTGGCCATTAGTAAGGTCTGTTCTGCAAAAAAATTATCGCTTCGGTGCATCATAGGTTTAAACAACGAATCGGTAGGTTGGGAGTGAATAGTGAATTGCACATTGTTTGGTTCAGCTTTAATTGCAGTTGTTAATACTTGCTGGTTTTGTATTTGCTGCAAATTAGGCTTCGCCAAACTGTCGGTATATCCATTAGTTGAAGACCTGAAAAAAGTTACATCTTCACAATGTAAAGTATCTTTTAAAATGTCGGCAATAAATTCAGGATGGGTTTTAAATGGAATTGAATTTTTTTTAAACGGCCATCTTGAACTTTTAATATAGAAATCATTGTTTTCAAAAGACCTTTCGATGAAGAATTTGCCTGATGATATTTTTTTTGTTTCAGAATCATAATCAAATCCATCTCCCGATAATATTTGAATAACGTTGTTGCTTACTGCTAAGCTCTCATTAGTAAAAGAAAATTCAATAAGGTTTTCATAAATAGGAAATGATGATCGCTCGGCCATGTATGATTCATTATAATCATTCCAGGCCCATCCATTTCCTAATGCATCATCTTTCCAGGTATTATTATTAATATAAATTGAAGGATATGATTTTAGTATTGAAAATAATGGTTGAAACTTAAACGCTGAATTCAAAAAAGTTGGATCACCCGAAGGGTAGATAGTTATTGCTGACCTGTTTTTTTGCAGCCTGGCCGCCACCAGGCTGTCTCCTAAATATTTTAAACCTGCATACAACGTAAACAATTTTGTATTACTTGCAGGAATGAAATTTTTAGTAGCATTATAATTAAACCAATATGTATTTGAAGCAGGTTCGTAAATACTGATGCCGATATGGCCGGTACTTATTGCAGTATCTTTCAATAATATGTTGCTGGCTTGCTTACCAATTAGTTTT
>DAOLYC010000422.1:0-2338 GCA_035425605.1 Ferruginibacter sp. | reverse complement strand
GGCATCACCTTGCCCCAAGGCAATAAACAAACCATACGTGCCCGCAGGTAAGGCTTTGCCTTCTACAGTAACATCGGTACTAAAGCTGATAGTGGTATTTTCATTAGCGCCAGCCCGCCAGGGTGCAGCTTTGCTGGTACCAAAACCTAAATCGGAAAAACCATAAGGTACTAATTGACCCCATATTTTTCCTTCTCTGCCTTTAACTGCTGGCCGATCGTAATGAAGGGTTACATCAGTAATACCAATTCGTTCCATGGTGGTTGCTTTTTTATTACCACCATCCGGTACAGTTGATAAAATTTGCGCAAAGCCGGTAAAGTAAAATGAAAATGCAATACAGGCAAGTAATATTTTTTTATAGCTCATAGCAATATTTTTAGAAGCTAAATATATATACTATTATGCACGCCTGAAACAGAATATTGATGAGTGGTGAATGAATACGAAAAACTAGTTAACCGAAAGCAGGTGTTCGGCTATTACTAAATCAACTGGCCTGGTAATCTTAAAATTATTTTCTTCCCCTTTTACTAATTTCACTTTTAAACCATAGGCTTCTACAACGGTAGCTTCGTCGGTAAATTTATCTTTATAATCTATTTGGTAAGCTGGTATCAATATTTTACTGTGAAAGGTTTGAGGGGTTTGTACTTGTTTTATGTTGTCTCTTTCCAATGCCTTGTTTCCATTGTTGGTTATCAGTCTCACACTGTCTTTACTATCTATAACTGGTATGGCCGATCCGTTAGTTATAGCTGCATTATAGCATAAATTAATTAAGTCTGTACTAACCAGGCAACGCACAGCATCGTGAACAAAAATAATGCACTCATCATTAATTAATTGTAATCCGTTTTGTACCGAGTGAAACCTGGTTCGGCCGCCTATTGTTATTTGAATACGGTTATAATCAAAAAAGGCGTCAATAATTTCCTGCCCTGCAGCTACATGTTCTTCAGGTAAAACTAAAATTATGGAAAGGTCATCATACGTTTGTAAAAAAGTGTTGATGGTGTAATACAAAACAGGTTTCCCTTTTAGTAATAAAAATTGTTTGGGAATGTTGGTGTTCATCCGGCTTCCGTTACCTCCGGCAACTATTACTGCAGTTTTTTTCATAGTGTGAGTAATTGCAACAAGTCGCAATTTTGGTTGTGCACTTTATTCTTAATCGTTATAAATTCCAATCTTGTTATCTCCTTTACTGTTACGCATACCCCGGTACATGCCTGCGCTGTTAAATATCATAGAAATATTTCCTTTTGCATCCACACCAATCATACCGCCTTCTCCATCCATTTTTACCAGTTTAACCTTTACCACTTCATACATGGCATCTTTAAGGCTCATTCCTTTATATTCCATCAGGCAGCTTACATCATGTGCTGCAACAGCACAAATAAAAGGTTCGCCGTGGCCGGTACAACTAATGGCGCAGGTTTTATTATTTGCGTATGTACCGGCACCAATTAAGGGACTGTCGCCAATGCGGCCATATTTTTTGTTGGTCATACCACCGGTACTTGTTGCCCCGGCTATATTACCATTTACATCGCAGGCAACTGCGCCAACAGTTCCAAATTTTTTGTCTTTCATTAATTCTTCAACACCTTTATGTGTGTGATCTAAAGAATAGTTATCACTGTCTCTTATTTCTTTCCATTGATCGTACCTGAATTGAGAGAAGAAATATTCATCGGGTTCTAATTTTATTCCTTGTTTAATGGCAAAATCATTAGCGCCTTTGCCGCTTAAGAAAACATGATTGCTGTGTAGCATCACTTCTGTTGCCAGTTCTATAGGGTTTCGTACATTTCTAATTCCGGCCACTGAGCCAGCCGACAAATCTTTACCATCCATGATGGCTGCATCCATTTCCTGTAATCCTTTTTTTGTAAATACAGATCCTCGGCCTGCATTAAACAACAAGTTATCTTCAAGCACTACTATAGATGCTTTAACTGCATTAACGGCCGATCCTCCTTCTTTCAATACTGCATAACCGGCAGCAACAGCTTCTTCCAGCCCTTTTATATAAGCCTGCTCCAGGTCGGTGGTCATATCTTCTTTTAAAATGGTACCGGCTCCGCCGTGTATTGCTATCGAAAATTGATTCATACGTGTTGGTGGGTATTTATTGTTGCTCAAAATTATCTAAATCTTGTATGATTTGACTTTTCTTGTTAAAATAGTTTCTAATTTGTTCTTTTTCTACAGGGGTAATCATAAAAATTTTTTCAGCTAATAAAAACCCAGCAATTTTCGAATTATTTGAGCTCAATAATGCGTTGGGATTAATAAAAAGATCGGACAAATCATTTAAATTATTGAAAGT
>DAOLYC010000421.1:0-2340 GCA_035425605.1 Ferruginibacter sp. | reverse complement strand
GTATTGTCGGTCTCCTGTTCGCAAAAAAAATTTACCAACCCTCATATAGTTATCAATACCCGCATGGGAGATATAGAAGTGGAACTTTTTCCTAAGCAGGCTCCCAAAACAGTTGCTGCTTTCCTATCATACATTGATTCGGGGTTTTATAAAAACGCATCGTTTTACCGAGTATTAAAAACAGAAGACTTCCCTACCCCAACCAATACCGGAATAATACAAGGCGGTATCTGGCAAACAAATCCGCAAAAAAAAGAAACCTTGCATGGCATTAAACTTGAAAGCACCAAACAATCAGGTCTTACCCATCAATCGGGTACCATATCGCTGGCAAGAACAACTCCGGCCTCGGCAACTACCGAGTTCTTTATTTGTATTGGCGATCAATCTCCACTTGATGCAGGCAGACGAGGCACTCCTGATGGATTAGGTTATGCAGCTTTTGGAAAAGTTATTAATGGAATGGATGTTGTGCGTAAAATTCAGGCACAAAAAAGCAGCGGCGATAAATTTGATGAAAAAATTATTATCAACAACATAACGAAGTTATAATTTAATGTGTTGATATTTTCAGATATAAAATCATTATGAATAAAAATTTTCATTTTGTGTTATTGATCTTTTTAGGAGGTTTATTTTCAGCATGTTCGTTCAGCAAAAAAACAACAGAAAAATATTTTGCAAAAGCTAAAAGCCAACAATACGAAATGATTGCAGTTCCAGGTGTTCCATTTTATGAAACAGGTTGGGACAGTACTATGAAAGCAAGAGTATATTGGTCGAAATACCTGTATGATAAAGGCATTGCAAAAAACATCATGTATTCAGGCGCTTCGGTTTACTCGCCCTATTACGAAGGGGAAATAATGGCTATGTATGCAATTGCAATTGGCATACCCAAATCGCATGTGTTTACCGAAACCAAAGCTCAGCACAGTACAGAGAACCTATACTATGTATTTTTAAAATCTAAAAAATTGGGTTTTACAAAAATAGCATTGGCAACCGATCCTTTTCAGGCCAAACAATTGCGAAGATTTGCAAAGAAAAAAATAAACCCACCTGTTGATATCATACCATTTGTAATTGACACATTAAAAAGTTTACAGCCATTTATGATTAATCCATCTATTGATTATAAACAGGCATACAATAGCAATTTCGTATCAATAAAAGAAAGAGAATCACTTTGGAAAAGATTAAAAGGTACATTGGGTAAAAACATAGACTATCATGCCTATTAAGAATTATTTTTTAATCAGGTATCAAACCTATTGGCAGTATAATTTCCCAACGGTTCTTTACGGTTGGGTTTAATAAATCCGTATCAATCAAATGCGAAAAACGTACTCCAAAACTTACAGGCAAAGCATTCCAAATTTTTGAATCAAAATAAATTTCGGCTCCGGCGCTGCGGCTTACAATTTCGGTAAGCACATTATTAACTCTTGCTTTTGCATTGGTATAATCAAAAAATGTATTAGCCCTTATGCGTTGAAAATATAAAATATTTGCAAAGCCCCAATCGGGATATATTATTGGAAAATGATAGTTAGCTCCAATCTTATACATGCGTCTTGTACTTAAAGCCTCGTAACCCCGTGAATATGAAAATATTTTGCTGAACAAGTCAGGAAACGTATCTCTACTTTGATAAGCAGCATTAATAACTAAGCTATGATTAATAAACAAACCGGGAAAATAAAATGAACTATTGGCAACAATCTTATGGCTTTTGTTAAAATCACCAAAAGCTTTGCGGTAATTTAATGATAATGATTGCGCCCATCGGGGGTTTATATGTTGCTTTGCCTGCTGGCTTACGTTACTAAAACTTAAAAAAGCATTCATATAATGAACCGCTTTATTATTGAAAATATTTTTTCCAACGCCCCCGTAATAATATTGCTCCAGGTTGTAACCGCCTCCAAAATTTAAATACTTATTGGTTCTGCCACCAACATACCGCAATGGTATGGAAATACCTGCATTTCCTTTTGCCGAATTGTAACTAACCTGTTTGCCAAAAGCTGTATCAATTGTTCGGTTAAAGCTTTCCTCTGCGCCCAAACTTAATACAGGAAACCAACCGGCATAAGTACCGCTAAAGCCAATGGTATGGCTTTTGTCGGAACGGTTGTAGGTATAAGTTATATTGCTACGTAAATTGTAAAGTACATTATCGCTGTACACTGCATATCCAAATTCGGGATCATCTATTACCGGCCGCCAGCTATGAAAATTAAAAAGATGCATTGCTTTTTTATAACTGGTTACTTTATTTTTTATGATAGTGGTTTTACTTTGAGTTCAAAAACTATCATATAAAATATATAAAGC
>DAOLYC010000420.1:0-2357 GCA_035425605.1 Ferruginibacter sp. | reverse complement strand
AAAACAGTTGGCATGACAATGATGAAATGGTAAGGCAGTTTTATCAACTTGTTAAGAGGCGTTTTTCGTGAATATATTTTAATATTTTTTCGGACGCCCCGGCTTGCTCATGCACAAATAATTTCGCCAACTTTCCCATTTTATTGCATTTATCATCGTTATCTAATAAATTTTTTAAAACTGCATCCAATTTTACAGGCCCATCAATACTAATGCCGCCACCAGCTTGTATCAAGCTAAGTGCTTCATCAAACTTTTCGTACACCGGACCAAAAACTACCGGCTTGCCATAAACAGCAGCTTCAAGCACATTGTGTACACCATCTGCTCCAAAACCACCACCAACATAAGTTACACTTGCATATTTATAAATGCGTGAAAGCATACCTACATTATCTATTATAAGTACATTGGGTAATGGATGTTTTGATATTGCCGCCTGTAAGTCAGAATATAAAACTGAATGAGGGAATTCATCTTTAACATCGTTTATATTTTCTTTATTGATTTCGTGTGGCGCAATGATGAATTTAATTTGGGGGTTTGTATTTATAAAATGTAATAGTTCTATTTCATCTTCTTCCCAGGTACTTCCGGCAACTAACACTTTAGCTGTGCCGCAAAATTCTTCAATAAATGGCACCGAAACAAAATGACCGGCAATTTCTAATACACGGTCAAAACGGGTATCGCCATTTATACTAACATTATCAGTAAATCCAAGTTGCATTAATAAATTTTTTGACTCATCATTTTGCACAAATAAATGTGTGAACGATGCCAGCATACGCCGCCATATTTTACCGTAAAATTTAAAAAAAGGTTGCCCATTTCTAAATATACCCGATACCAGTAAAATTGGAATTGACCGTTTTTTCAATTCCTGCAGGTAATAAAACCAGTATTCATATTTAACCCATAATACTAAGGAAGGATTTACTGCATCTAAAAATTTTTTTGCATGAAGGGCAGAGTCCATCGGCAGGTAAAAAATACAATCCACGCCTTTATAATCTTTCATTACTTCAAATCCCGATGGTGAAAAAAAAGTAAGTACTATTGGTTGCTGCGGATAATTAATTTTTATTGCTTCAAGCAAAGGTCTGCCTTGCTCAAATTCTCCCAGGCTGGCACAATGCATCCATACAGGGCGGTGAGTAAAATGATTAAGCTTATTATTTATTTCAGAAAAAACATTTTTTCGCCCATTCACCCATTTTGCTGCTTTATTGTTCCAAAGCGATGCAGTATGAGCGCCAGATGAATATAACTTCAAAAAAATATCGTATAGCGTTTTACTCATTGTTAATTTGTAACAAATCTATATAAAAAACAATAGCACTTATTGTAAACTAAAAATTGAATTTTAAACTTTTTTAAAACCTGTAAACAGCAAATACATCTACAAATCCTCCTTTTGATAACTGACTGCCGAATCTTATCTTTGCCACGCAAAAAAATAATATATGAGGCCTTTACAAATGGTTGATACCAAAACGCAATATCAAAAAATAAAAAAAGAGGTAGATGCGGCTGTAATAGCAGTTATGGAAAGTTCTATGTTCATTGGTGGTAAAGTGGTAAATGATTTTGCAGCTAACCTGGCAAAATATCACAACAGTAAGCATTGCATACCATGTGCCAATGGTACCGATGCTTTGCAAATTGCTATGATGGCGCTTGGCTTACAGCCAGGCGATGAAGTGATAACTCCTTCTTTCACTTATATTGCAACGGTTGAAGTAGCAGCATTGCTTAATATAAAACCAATATTTACAGAAGTTGACCCCAAAACTTTTTGTATAGATACCGAAGCTATTGAAAAAGCAATTACTCCAAAAACAAAAGCAATTGTTCCTGTTCATTTATACGGCCATGCGGCCGACATGGAAAAAATTATGGACATTGCCAACAGGCACAATTTATTTGTAATAGAAGATAATGCACAAGCAATAGGTTGTGATTATACGTTTAGTGATGGTACATTAAAAAAGACAGGTACTATCGGCCATATTGGATGCACATCTTTTTACCCATCAAAAAACTTAGGTGCCTTTGGCGATGGTGGTGCTATTTTTACCGATGATGATGAAATTGCCAATAAGCTGCGTATGATAGCATCGCACGGACAAAGCAAAAGGTATTATCATGATGTGGTTGGTTGCAACAGCAGGTTAGATGCCATGCAGGCGGCCATACTGGATATAAAATTAAAACACCTGGATACCTACATAACAGCCCGTAGAAATGCTGCTGATTTTTATGATAAGGCTTTTGAAGATAATAAACATATAACAATTCCGTTTAGAGCAGGCAACAATAAGCATGTATTTCATCAATATACTTTGCAGTTAAAT
>DAOLYC010000419.1:0-2357 GCA_035425605.1 Ferruginibacter sp. | reverse complement strand
AAATCAGCATGTAAGTATCAATGATATAGATTTTATCATCACCGGAAATAATGGCGATGCTACAGGCGATGAAATATATGAGGCGTTATCAAAGACGGTTTTTGCTAATAAGAAAATTATTAGCTATAAACATTTATGCGGCGAATATCCAACGGCTGCTGCATTTGCTTTATGGCTGGCTGCCAATACTGTAAAGTTTGGTAAGCCTCCTGCAATGATTGAGAATAATTATTCTTCAGAAAAAAAGATACAAAAGGTTTTAATTTACAATCATTACCTGGGCATACATCATTCTTTATATTTGCTCTCGGCATGTTAACTTTTCGCTATACAAATATTTTATTTATTGTACTGTTGCTTGTACAGTTTTTATTGCGGCTTCCGCCATATGGCTATTTCCTGTTAATTATAGCGTATTCGCTAATTGTTTTTTGGGGATGCATACATGTAGGCTCCGGTTTTTTTATACCTGTTATATGCAAAGCAGAAACTGATAAAAAAGAAATTGCCATTAGTTTTGATGACGGGCCGGCAATTAATCATACTGCAGAAATTTTATCTGTTTTAAAAAACGAAGAGGTGAAAGCAACTTTTTTTTGTATTGGCAACCGTATTGCCGGCAATGAAAATATATTGAAGCAAATTCACAACCAAGGCCATATAATTGGTAACCACAGTTACTCCCATCATTTTTGGTTTGATATGTACGGGGCAAAAAAGATGCAGGATGACATGCAGCAGATGGATATAGAAATGAAAAAAGTACTTGGCTTTAAACCCAAACTGTTTAGGCCGCCTTATGGCGTTACAAATCCTAATGTAAAAAAAGCAATCATTAAAGGAGGGTATACGCCTGTGGGGTGGAGCCTAAGATCGATGGATACCGTAATCAAAGACGAAAATAAATTGTTTGATAAGATAAGCAGGGGAATTAGTCCTGGCGCAATTTTCCTGTTTCATGATACATGTAAGATAACCTTGCATGTATTGCCACGGTTTATTAAAGAAGTTAAAAAAAAAGGCTACAACATTGTTCCGCTTGATAAATTGTTAGCTTTGCAAGCTTATGAATAAATTTATTATTATCATATTTATTATTGCTAAAGGATTTACTTCTCAAGCTCAATATACAGGATATAACCCTGTTGCCGACCTTGCAAAATTTAAAACAGCGTTTGCAACAGCAAGCAAAAAAACTACTTCAATAAAAGCTGATTTTATTCAGGAAAAAAACCTGAGTATGCTTTCAGAAAAGATTATTTCCAAAGGCAATTTTTGGTTTAAAAAAGACAGCCGGGTGCGTATGGAGTACCATACTCCTTTTACATACCTGATGGTTTTAAATAAAGATAAAGTGTATGTAAAAGATGGCGCAAAAGAAACGAAGCTGTCGGCAAGGTCAAATAAAATGTTTCAGCAGATAAACAAAATAATGATTGATTGTATGCAGGGCACTGCTCTAGATAATACCGATTTTAAAACCAGGGTTTTTGAAAACAGGAACAATGCACTGGTGGAATTAACCCCCATAACAAAAGGCATGAAAGAGATGTTCAGGAATATAAATGTAGTGGTTGATAAAAAAGATTTTTCTGTACAAAGCATACAAATGCAGGAGCTTTCTGGCGATAATACCATCATGCGTTTTACCAATAAAGAATTGAATGCACCCATCCCGGATAATTTATTTGATATTAAGTAGCTGTTTATTTTTTGTTGTAAGCTGCTCGCCGGTGCATAAACAAATGCAATCGGCCACTGCCGATATTAGATTGTTGCAAAAATTTAAGCCCGCCTTTACCGTAGCCTTATATAATACTACGGTAGATGTAGTGGGCAACCATTTAAGTGGCCTGCTGTTTATAAAAAAAATGCCCGACAGTAGTACCCGTATGGTTTTTAGTAATGAAATGGGATTAACCTTTTTTGATTTTGAATTTACAGACAATGGTGGTTTTAAAGTATACTCCATCATTAAAAAAATGAATAAAAAATCAGTAATAAAAACCCTGCGCCACGATTTTGAATTGATATTGATGAATACCTTAGACAACAATAAAGCAATTGTAAAAACAAATGATGGGCAGCTTTATTTTATTTTTCCGCAAAAAAAAGGCTACAATTATTATATTACCAATACCGATGCAACAGAGTTGCTGCGTATGGAAAGGGCATCAAATAAAAAATCGATTGTAGATGCAGTAATGAAAAATTTTGTGAAAGGCATTCCTGATACCATTGGTATATCGCACAAGACATTTGAATTTAATATTGGCCTTAAAAGAATTGAAAGATGATATTGTTAAACGATTTTTTTACCATCAGCAAAAAATTAGTTTCAGAAAATGAAATATCCG
>DAOLYC010000418.1:0-2384 GCA_035425605.1 Ferruginibacter sp. | reverse complement strand
AGGCTTTATGTCTATTACAAAAACCAGAGATTATGTAGATCCTTATTTTAGGATAAGAGGATTTAGCGGTGCAAAATTCAATGAAACTAAATACATAGAAGATAAAGAGCATGTACTTAACTATTATAACTCCAGGGGTTATAGAGATGCAGTAATACTAAACGATACTTCTATAATGGACCAACGTAATAATCTAAACCTGTTTATACAGGTTAGCGAAGGGCGGCAATATTATTTTGGTAATATAGTATGGCGTGGTAATACCAAATACAGCGATTCGGTTTTAAATAATATTTTGGGTATTAAGAAAGGAGATATTTATAACCTTGATCTTTTAAATAAAAAAATAGGTAAACAACTATCTGCCGAAGGCCTTGACATTGGAAGTTTGTATATGGATGATGGTTATCTTTTCTTTCAGGTAGATCCGGTAGAAACTGCCGTATATAATGATACCATTGATTTTGAATTAAGGATGAGAGAAGGGCCGCAGGCTACTTATGGTAATATCACCATTTCGGGTAATAAAAAAACCAAAGATTATGTAATACGCCGTGAGTTAAGAACCATACCTGGCGAAAAATTCAGCCGCCAGGATATAATTCGTACACAAAGAGAATTAGGCCAGCTTGGATTTATTGATCCGGAAAAAATAAATCCGCAAATAACTCCCAATGCCGAAAACGGAACGGTTGATATAAACTGGGGTGTTGAAGAGAAATCGGGGGACCAGTTAGAACTATCTGCAGGTTTTGGAGGCGGTATAGGCCTAACAGGTACGTTAGGTGTTTCTTTTAATAACTTTTCAATAAAAAATATTACCAAACGATCTACCTGGGATCCGTTACCATCGGGCGATGGGCAAAAGTTTAGTGCCAGAATACAATCTAACGGTAAAGCCTTCAGGTCATATAACTTTTCGTTTACCGAGCCCTGGTTAGGCGGTAAAAAGCGTAATTCATTTACCATAGCATATTCAAATACAAAGTATGCAAATGCTTATGATATATATGGACAGTATTGTAAATCTTGTGGAGATACATCGTACGTAAAATCTACCAATTTTGATATTTCTTTAGGTAAACAGTTAAAATGGCCTGATGATTATTTTAACCTGATTTATGCAATTAATGTACAGCGGTATAAATTAAAAAATTATAGCCTGTTTGGTTCTTCAGAAGAATTAAGAAACACTACATCAACCAATATTAGTTTACGGTTAGCATTAATACGCAATTCTGCCGGCCCCAATCCTATATTCCCTACAGGAGGATCAAACTTTTTATTAAGCGGGCAGTTTACTTTACCCTATTCACTAATGGGCATTACATCTAGTACCAACAACAGTTATAAGTTACCAGAGTTTCACAAATGGCGTATGAATGCAGAATGGTATGTACCAATTGGCCTGGCTAAAGGCGAAGAGAAAAACAAACAGTTTATATTAAAAATTGCTGCCAAATATGGCTTCATAGGCAGGTATAATAAAAATTTGGCAATATCACCATTTGAGCGCTTTCAGTTAGGCGATGCTGGTTTAAGTAATAATTTTGCCTTGCTGGGATATGATATTATTGCACACAGAGGATACCCGGTATATGAATCTTCAAACCCACGTATTAACCCGGAAGGAATTACACCTGCTCAGTTTTTTACTATTTTTAATAAATACACTATGGAACTGAGGTACCCCTTTAGCACAAGTGCCGGCAGTACCATTTATGGGCTTGCATTTTTTGAAGCAGCAAATGGCTGGTACGATTTTAAATCGTATAATCCATTTAAATTACGTCGTTCGGCAGGTATAGGTTTAAGGTTCTTCCTGCCTATGTTTGGCTTATTAGGTTTCGATTATGGAATAGGATTTGACAGGTACACTCCTACAAGTGGTTTAAAAGGAGCAGCTAAATTTACATTTATGCTGGGCCAGGAACCTGAATAAAAAATAAATCTGTTAACAATAAAATATATTAAGATGAAAAAAATATTAGTTATTGCCGGTTGCATGTTTATGATTGCATTTTCTGCATCAGCACAGCGTTATGCGGTAATTGATTCAAAATATATTTTAGATAAATTACCCGAATATAAGGAAGCACAAAAAACACTTGACCAATTTAGCGAACAATGGCAAAAAGAAGTAGATCAAAAACAAGCCATCATGGATAAAATGTATAAAGATTATGATGCAGAGCAGGTTATGCTTAGCGATGTTTTAAAAAAGAAAAGAGAAGATGAGCTTTATAATAAAGAAAAAGAACTTAGGGACCTGCAAAAAAAACGCTTTGGTTTTGAAGGCGACCTGTTCAAAAAAAGGCAGGAACTAATAAAGCCCATACAAGACAGGGTTTATAATGCTGTACAAAAGCTTGCCGCAGAAAAAC
>DAOLYC010000417.1:0-2390 GCA_035425605.1 Ferruginibacter sp. | reverse complement strand
AACATTAAATGCCGGTGTTGAAATTTGAACTTCGTACCAAAGCGATGGAAGGTTTAAACCCAGGTGAGGATCGTTACAAAGGATTGGTGATCCGCTTTTTGTTTTAGAACCACTTACAGCCCAATTGTTGCTGCCATTATCCCTGTCTGGTTTTAATGATTCTGCAAAAGCCAAATCATGGTTGTTAAAATAAACCGAATCTGCTTTTACCGGTGGAACAGGAAAAACTTTTTGAGGCGCAAAGACAGTTCCTTTGGGAATTATTGGATCAAGCGAATCTTGTATTAATGGAAAAAGTTTTGCAAAATCATCTGCATTAAAAAAACTTTTAGCATTGGTCATTTCAAAATCTTCATCACGGGCCGATAAATCGTAACTCATATATTTTAAGAACAACATGCTTTTTAAATTACTCCAGGGTTCTGGTTTGTACCCAATAAGTTTATATTCTATTGGTAATGTACTTTCAGTTAAAGAGTTTATCCAGGCATTTACCCCTGCAGTATAGGCATCACATTCAGCTTTTATTACAGGGTCTTTCGCCATTTCCTTTAAAGCAATCTCAGCAGCATATACCATACCCAATCTTCTAAACTCCCTATCGTGCTCTAAGCCTTTCTCTCCAAGAATTTCGCTGGCTCTTCCACCGGCTGCAAATGTTTGTAACTCCATTTGCCAAAGCCGGAATTTTGCATGAAGGTAACCTTGTACAAAATAGGCATCGTTTTCCTGCTCAGCAAAAATGTGTGGCACCAACCTTTCATCAAAATACACTTCAACTTTACCTGCCAGATTAGGAAAATTAATATTTGCAGAAAAATTTGTTGATGCAGCTTCTGCATTTTGCCAAAAGCCATGTTGCGGACTTAAAAAAGCGCCAAATGGCGGGGCTTTAGCACCACCAATGGTAAGTCTAGTGTTTAATGTAATTATTAATGCTACTGAAATAGCGCTTGCGATAATAAAAGAAACAACTCTCATAATTGTTTGTTATTTACTGTAAAATAGCAAAATCTTATCTAATTGTGATAGAACTGTAATAATTATTACTCGGATTAAATGCACAGAAAAAAAATTAAGTATAAATAAATCACTTTAGGCTTATAAAGCCTGGAAAAATACTGTATATGGTACGATGTTTGTTTTAAGTAATTGTAAAACTTTATTAGTTACTTAAACAATTCATACCATGAAAAAAATAATTTTAGGTTTAATAGCACTACTTTTTGTTTCTATACTATTTATTTCCTGTGGTAAAGACGATCCCGGGCCTTCGGGAGTACTTGTTACCAAACCAGATGGCATTTGGTTAGGTACAGCGCAATACGGAACAACACCTGGTGGTACCACTTACGATTTTAAAGTAACGTTTAAAGCTGATAGCAGTTTAACAATTATTGGCGATAATACTACCGGTATAGATAATGCAACCGGCACCTGGAAAATGGTACAAGACAGTGTGCAGGCTACATATAAATATGCCAGTTCCAGTGCTATTTATATGTTTTCGGCAAAATTTGCAACCAATGCAACGGTAATGAATGGCACTATTGGTTTACAACCGGCTGTAAGTGGTGTTGGTTTATTTTCGATTATAAAACAATAAAAAATATTGTTTATAAGCAGCCTGACATTTTTGAACAGGCTGCTTTATTTTTGCCAGATGAATGATATTTCAAAAGATGTAAAAAATATACTTGGACTGCAATTACCATCCGACCCACGCTGGGTTAATTTAGCCGAACTGGAACTGGAAGAAATTTTAACCGACCATGCATATTGCGAACAGAAAGCAGCTACAACCTGTATCTCTCTTATAACAAAAAATCCGGAGAAAGAATTATTAGTTGAAGAACTAAGCCCAATTGTTACCGAAGAATGGGGACATTTTAGGATGGTGATAGCCGAATTAAAAAAAAGAAAATTAAAACTAGGCAAACAACGAAAAGATATTTATGTAAACAGCTTGTTGCAGTTTCAGAAAAAAGATGGAAGCCCCATAGAAAGATTTTTAGACCAGATGCTGATTATGGCATTGATAGAAGCCCGTAGTTGCGAAAGGTTTAAAAGATTAAGCGAAGGGCTTGAAGATGCTTACATGCGTAACTTTTATCGAAAATTTATGGAAAGTGAAGCAGGGCATTATACTTTGTTTATAACACTTGCAGAACATTACCTGAATAAAACAATTGTTCGTAAACGATGGGCAGAATGGCTGAAGTATGAAAGGGAATTGATGAAGGAAATGGAAGTGAGGGGCGACCGGATACATTGATATAACGTATACTGACTTTATTTTTTAGTTGCTATATAAATCTTTTTTGCAGTAATAACTTATCAGTTCTCAAAAAACGTTGCTTCTTCTGTAAAATCAATATAGGGAAATTGTT
>DAOLYC010000416.1:0-2399 GCA_035425605.1 Ferruginibacter sp. | reverse complement strand
AGGTTGGCTTTTGTGTGTCGGCTTTGTGTGCCTTGCAAATGTGCCTGACTTGGTGTGGTGGGCTAATTAATATAATATGTTTAATTTCTTAAACAGGTACCCTAACTATAGCCGTTGTCCCCTCGTTATCATTAGAGTCATATTGTAAATTGCCATCCAGAAGTTGAACCCTGCTTTTAAGATTGCTTATCCCTATGCCCTTCTTTTTTTCGTCTGTCATACCTTTGCCATTGTCTTCAACCAACAGCATAATATGATTATTCATTTTACGTAACTGTACAAGTACTTCTGTAGCATGACTATGCTTAATAATGTTGTGCACCAGCTCCTGGAAAATTCGGTATAAAGTAATTTCAATTTTATTAGCCATTCTCTCATCGGGTAAAGTGGAATGGACTTCATATTGAATACCCGATGGGGCAAGTATTTTCTGGCAAATATCTTCAATCGCCACTTTTAAGCCATATTCTTTTAGTGTTTGCGGCATTAGTTCATGAGAGATATTTCGGATGTCCAAACTAATCCTGGTTAATTCATTAATCAGATTGGGGTCTGTATTTTTTTGCATCATTGCGAGTTTTACTCCCACAATTTCCTGTGCAATGCCATCGTGCAGTTCTCTTCCTATTCTTGCTTTTTCTTTTTCTTCGCCTTCTATAAAAGCATCAATAGATATTTGTTTTTGCCTTGCTTTTTCTACGGCAATACGTTTATTGGCCCTGTAGTACAACCATAAACCAGTAAGTGCTGCAAGCATTACCAGTGCTGCAATTAAGTAATACAGGCGGTTTTTCTTTTGTTGCTCCAGCTGTACCTGGTATTGCAATAGCTGGTTCCTGAATTTTGATTCCGATTCCGAATAAGCCTGTGCATTTATTTTTGCATAATAAGTAGCCAGCATTTTGTACGATGTATCCATGAATTTATAGGCCTCTTTGTAGTTTTCTGCTCCATATAAAACTTCGGCATACACATGCATTATATGATTTTTACTTTGCGATTCTACAGGGTTAACCGCAATATAATCTGCAGCTTCTTTGATAGCTGTAATAGCCTGTTCATGTTTACCTGTTTCACTAAGCGACTTTGCATAAAAACTTAACGCCCCCAGGTAAGGTGTTGCAAATTTCCCCCTCGATAAATCAATCACTTTTTTGTAATAAAAATTTGCACTGTCGTACTTTTTTTGAAAATGTAAACTCGTTGCCATCAACCGCAACGTACGCAACCCATTATTGGTCACCAGTGAATCATTGTGAAGTATTATCTGGTAGGCAATAGAAAAGACGGAATCCGCAGCTTTATAATTTGCTTTATTATTCTTTAAATATCCCTGGTCTAAATAGATGGCACCAAGGCCAGGGGCTATGCTTATGGTTCCGTTATAATCATTTTCCTGAATGGCTAATTGCAATCCCTGCTTCCAGTTTTCTTCAGCTTTGGCTTTATCATCTAAAAGATATTGTGCCCGGCCTTTTAAGTACAAAGCGGTAATAAGCTGTTTGTTGTTATTATTTTTTGTAAGCAGCTCAATGCTTTTATTACAAAAGGATATGCCGGATTCGTATTCCTGTAACGCTATCTTTTTCTTTGCAATAAGATTATACAATTCCGGGTTTGCGGCATCATTAGATAATGCATTTTGAAGTTTTTGTAAAGCTACGGCTGGGTCAGCGATGGTGTCATACTGCTTGTATTGCTGCGCCTGTGCAGCATTTATAATAAGAAGGTTTAAAAGTAACAGGCAATACCTCATACAAAATATTTTTTAATAGCAACTGCGACAAGCTTAGAAAGCGTACTTACTCCGAACTTTTGCATAATATTTTTCTTGTGGGTATCTACGGTAGCAAAGCTCAGGTAAAGCTGTTGTGCAATTTCTTCGGTGCTTAGCCCATCACAATATTTACCCAATATTTCTACCTCTCGTTTGGTTAATGCTTCTTTTAAATAGTATTCACTATTAATACTCACTTTTATGGTGGAAGTATTAATATAATTCACAGTATCAGAAATGTATTTATTATTATTTTCAATGGCAGTAAAGGCCTTGCTTATTTCCAGTGCATCGCAACTTTTATGCAGGTAGGCATTTGCCCCCTGTTCCATACTGGTATCTATATATTTTTTATCGGCAGTCATCGAAAGCATTAATACAGGCATTGTATAACCCTTGGCTCTTAATTGTTGTAAAGTAGAAATACCATCACCTTCCGGCATATAGATGTCTAAAAAAATCCATGCAGGTTTTTTTGCATTACAAGCCTTGACCACTTCTTGCCCATTGGTAAAAATGCGAACATTCGTATAGCCTAACTGCTGTAACAGGCTGCTGATACCCTGTGCCACGATAATGTGATCATCAGCTATATATATTAAATCTGGTTTTATTTCCATTG
>DAOLYC010000415.1:0-2425 GCA_035425605.1 Ferruginibacter sp. | reverse complement strand
CCTCTGTTTTTAATTACCACTTATCAGTTTCCTGTTTTTCATAAATTTATTTTACCGAAATTTACCCCTATTAAAAAATATTACATGAAGAGAATAATTTTCTTAGTAACACTGGGTTTTAGTTTGCAACTTTCTGTAATTGCACAACCAAATCGCTGGCAACAAGCGGTAAAATATAATATGGTTGTTGATGTAAATGTAAATACTAACCGCTTTACCGGCAAACAGAAACTGGAATACAGCAACAACTCTCCTTATATATTGGATAAAGTGTTTTACCATTTATACTGGAATGCATTTCAACCAAACAGCAGCATGGATTTACGTAGCCGTGCTTTGGGTAAAATACTTATAAACGGCAGACCCGATTGGGATAACAGGGTTAAAGATCGAATTGAAAACCTGAAACCAGATGAAATTGGTTTCCAAAAGATTATTTCATTAAAAATGAATGGAGTACCCCAGCCTTTTAAATACCACGAAACAATATTGGAAGTAATGTTAACTAAACCAATTGCAGCTCATAGTAAAGTGGTTTTTGATATGCAATTTGAGGCACAGGTACCATTGCAAATACGCCGTAGTGGCAGAGATAATCCTACTACAAATGTTCGCTATAGCATGAGCCAATGGTACCCAAAAATGTGTGAGTACGATTATGAAGGCTGGCATCCCACACCATATATAGCCCGTGAGTTTTATGGTGTTTGGGGTAATTATGATGTTACCATCAACATTGATAAAAATTACAAGCTTGCCGGTACAGGCGTTTTAATGAATGCTAATGAAATTGGCTGGGGTTATGATAAACCTGGTACTGAATTAAAACCTACTAACAAAGAAAATCGCACCTGGCATTTTGTTGGTAATAATGTACATGATTTTGTTTGGTGTGCCGATCCTTATTACAAACACCTTAGTTATAAAATGCCAAATAACGGACCCGTACTTCATGTTGTATATAAGTACAGGGAAAACAATGCTAAAAACGATTCTGCATGGGCTGCGGTACTTACTGCTGCCACAACCGCATTGCCTTTTATGGAAAAACATTTTGGCGAATATCCTTATCCGCAATATTCGTTTATACAGGGAGGAGATGGCGGAATGGAATACCCGATGGCAACTTTATTAATTGGTTATGGGCTGGGCACGGTTTTTCATGAGTGGATGCATAGTTGGTATCAAATGATGCTGGGTACAAATGAAAGTATGTATCCATGGATGGATGAAGGTTTTACCAGTTATGCCGAAGACCAGGTTTCGAAATTCTATAATAAAAAATCTTCATTACAAACAATGAAAGATGCACTGATAAGAAACCCGGGAAATAAAAACCTGGCTGCTGCAATTGATATAGTACCTGAAGATCATAGCAGCGCTTACCTTAGTTATTTTAACCTGGCTAAAAGTGGTTTTGAAGAACCTATGACAACCCATAGCGATCACTACGAATCAAATTATGCATACAGTGCTGCAGCATATTCAAAAGGTGAAGTGTTTTTGGAACAACTAGGGTATATTGTTGGCGACGAAACAAGAGATAAAATTTTACTGGAATATTACAAGCAATGGCGGTTTAAACATCCCAACGCTACTGATTTTATGAGAGTGGCAGAGCAGGTTAGCGGCATACAATTAGACTGGTATAAAGAATACTGGATTAGCACCACCAAAACCATCGATTATAAAATTGACAGTTTATGGGAGGATGGCGCTGTTACAAAAATTCGCTTAAAAAGAATAGGGGAAATGCCCATGCCTATAGATTTACAACTTACATATAGCGATGGCAATACAGAAATGTATTATATACCACTTAACTTAATGTTTGGTAATAAGCCAGCCGAAAAACCGGCACAAAAAAGAATACTGGAAGATGAATGGAAATGGGCAGATCCGTTTTATACTATAGAAACTAAGCAAAAACTCACAAATATTAAAGTAGTGGAAATTGACCCTTCCAAACGGTTGGCAGATGTAGATAGAAAAAATAATAAACTTGAACTGAACTGGTAAAGTTTACTTTAAAACCCTGTAGGGTAAATTATTTTGAAGTTGAAAATTTTAAAATGGAAGTGAGTATACGTAAAATAAATGTTGCTGATGTAGATGCATTGTCTGCCATAGCCCGGCAAACATTTTATGATACATTTACAGGTACTTGCAGTGAAGAAGATATGCAAGATTTTTTGCAAAGATATTATAACACTGTGCAATTAAGTTCCGAACTTAACAATCCACTTACCTTTTGTTATTTTGCCGAAGTAGATAATATACCTGTAGCCTATTTGCATTTTATGGAAGATTACAAAGGTTTACCGCTTATGAAAAAATGGAAAGCACTGGAATTAAAACGACTTTATATTTTAAAAGAATACCAGGGTACAGGCATAGCTCAAAAACTGATGGATCTTTTTTTAAC
>DAOLYC010000414.1:0-2433 GCA_035425605.1 Ferruginibacter sp. | reverse complement strand
CAGTACACCCAAATTAGTTTTATTAATAAAATTGCAATGGTCTACCCGGTTGTTTTTACCGTAAAAGGCAACCCAGTAATTTTCATCTTTACGATTTATATTGTTAAAGCCATTTATCATACAATTGGTAATTCGGCAGTTGTTGCCAACCTGTTTTCTTTTTCTAAACTCCCAAACACTTCCATTGGATGCAAAACCATCGGTAAACAACAATCCTTCTACTATAATATAACTGCCTCCCAACCGAAGGCGGCTTTTACCTTTTATAAAAACCTGTCCGTTTGTTTGCGCTTTAAAAACAATAGGTTGTTTGGCATTTCCATTGCAGGTAAGTACCATATCAAGGTTTTGCCAGTTACCGTTTTTAAGTAACACGGTGTCGCCAGGTTTTGCAGTTTCATTGGCAGCATTAAGTTCACTGGCATTTGTAACGATGATGTTTTTTGCCTGCAAAATTGTGGAGCATAAGAAAAAGCAAAATAGCAGTGAATGTTTTATCATACGATTGATTTATTTTTTAATTTTCTTTTGAGATGATTCTCTAATATGCAATTTTGTTTTAAGCACTTTTTCTACATGGCTCATGTCTTCTTTGTTGTGCATACATTCAATAAAAAGTTTGGCTGTTGTTTTACCCAGTTCAAAAAAAGGTTGTTCCACACTGGAGATGGTGGGAGATACCAGGTTCAAAATTGGTTCGTCGTTAAAACCAACAAGACCAATATCTTCAGGCATTGTTAATCCTTTCTTTTTAATGGCCAGCATAGCACCAATAGCCATACGGTCGCTGATGGTAAATATTGCATCTGGCCTTTTTTTCATTGAAAGTAATTCTTCTGTGGCAAAATAAGCATAGTCCTGGTTAAAATCGCAATGCATGATTAAACTTGTATCGGGTTTTATCTTATGCTTTTTTAAAGCACTTATATAACCTTCCATTCTTTTATTGCTGATGTCAAGATTTTTAGGCCCTGCCAGTATAGCTATGCGTTTATAACCTTGTTCTATTAAATGTTCTGTGGCTTGAAAACCGCCATCTTCATTATCAATACGCACACTAGGCGCTTTTAAATGTGTTGTTACCCTGTCAAACACCACCATCGGTATTTCTTTCTCTTGTATTTTTTTTATGTGATCAAAATTTTTTGTTTCGCTACTTACAGAAATGATAAAACCATCAACAAGACTTTCAAGTAAGCGACGAGTATTTAATATTTCTCTTCCAAATGATTCATTGCTCTGGCAAATCATAACCGTATAGCCGGCTTCCAGCGCCACTTCATCAATTCCTCTTACCATCATTGATAAAACATAATCGAGGTTGGGTACAATTACACCAATAGTATGTGTTTGTTTATTACGCAAACTAAGCGCCAACTGATTTGGTTGGTAGTTTAATTTTTCAACCAAATTCAAAACTGCCTGCTTGGTTTCTTTATTTACATCCTTTGCATCTCGTATAGCACGTGAAACTGTAGAAACAGAAATATTCAACTGGCGGGCAATATCTTTTATGGTGGGAGGTTTGGTCATTAATAAAGCAAAAGTTATTAATGGTAAAGCTAAACAATATTAAATTTTCGGGAACACCGGTACCGTTGCCGGTACCGTTATCGGTTAAAAAATATAGAAACTGCTTAAGAATAGTTTTAAAATTTAATAAATTATTTACTGTTTCTTTTATTTAATTAGAAATATTCTAATAGGTATTAAATCAAGTAAACAGTTAATTAAGGCTACTATTGTGCAAGTGGTTACCAGTTTGCTATAAGATGCCGCATGGTATTAATTAATTTCATTTACCCTTTTAAAACAGTTTGAATCAACAGTATAATTTTAAAAAACGTGTAAATATATAATCATGATGAAAGGAAAAATTGCAATTGTAACAGGTGGCGCCAGAGATATAGGCAGGCAGGCTTCTTTAAAACTTGCGGCTGCAGGCGCTAAAGTTTGTGTAAACTATTTTGGTAATAAAGAGCAGGCAGATGAAACCATACGTATGATTAAAGATGCCGGTGGCGATGCCATTGCAGTTTATGGCGATATGACCAAAGCTACAGATGTGAATGCGCTTGTTGCTGCTTGTGTTGCAGCTTATGGAAATACAATACATATTTTGGTAAATGTTGCCGGTGGCTTATTAGGTCGTAAAATTTTGGCCGACCTGGATGAAGAATTTTGGGATGCAGTAATGAACGTAAACCTTAAATCAGTTTACCTGGTAACGAGGTCGGTTGCGCCACACATGACCGATGGCGGATCAATCGTTAACTTTTCTTCGCAGGCGGCAAGAGATGGTGGCGGTGGTGGAGCATCGGCCTATGCTGCAGCTAAAGGTGCTGTATTAACTTTTACAAGAGGAATGGCCAAAGAACTTGGGCCAAAAGGAATAAGGGTTAACTGCATTTCTCCGGGTATGATTAATACCAC
>DAOLYC010000413.1:0-2436 GCA_035425605.1 Ferruginibacter sp. | reverse complement strand
ATACTTTAATTTACCAGGCCGGTGCAGGCATAGTTGCTGCAAGTAATGCAGGCAGCGAATTACAGGAAGTGAATAATAAATTAAATGCTTTAAAACAGGCCATAATACTGGCGCAAAAAATTGGATAATGAAGATTTTGGTTTTTGATAATTATGATTCTTTTACTTACAATCTTGTTCACCTGGTTGAAAAGATTACAGAAAACAAAGTTGATGTGTACAGGAACGATCAAATACAATTAGCTGAGGTAGCCCAGTACGATAAGATTATCTTATCGCCGGGTCCAGGCATTCCTGAAGAAGCCGGATTGTTACTTCCTTTAATAAAAGCGTATGCTTCAACAAAGTCAATACTGGGCGTATGTTTAGGGCATCAGGCTATTGCAGAAGCATTTGGAGGCTCTCTAAAAAATTTAAACAAGGTTTTTCATGGTGTTGCAACACCTGTAAATATTTTACATACAAATTCTAAAATATTAAACGGGTTACCTCAAACAATTGAAGTTGGCCGCTATCATAGCTGGATAGTTAACGAAGATGATTTTCCTGCTGATTTGGAAATAACAGCACGGGATGAGAATGGATATATAATGGGATTACAACATAAAATTTTAGATGTTCAGGGTGTACAGTTTCATCCCGAGAGTATATTAACAGCATGTGGAGAGCAAATTTTACGAAACTGGTTAAAGAAGTAGTATGAAAAAGATATTGAATTTTTTGTTTGAACATAAAAGCCTTTCACGAGAACAGGCTAAAGAAGTGTTGGGTAGTATTTCAAAAAATATGTACAGCGATGCGGAGATTGCTGCTTTTATTACTGTTTATTTAATGCGAAGTATTACTATTGATGAGCTACAGGGATTTAGAGATGCATTACTGGAACTTTGTTTGCCGGTTAATTTAAACGGATATGAAGTTATGGATATTGTAGGCACCGGTGGCGATGGAAAAAACACTTTCAATATCTCTACACTTAGTTGTTTTATTGTTGCTGGTACGGGCACAAAAGTTGCTAAACACGGGAATTATGCCGCATCATCAATTAGTGGAAGCAGCAATGTAATGGAACAGTTAGGTTATACTTTTAAAAACAATACTGACGCTTTAAAAAAGGAACTTGATGAAGCCAATATTTGTTTTTTACATGCGCCTTTGTTTCACCCTGCGTTAAAAGCTGTTGGTGCCATAAGAAAAAATTTAGGGGTACGTACATTCTTTAATATGCTTGGCCCAATGGTTAATCCGGCATATCCTAAATACCAGTTAGTGGGTGTTTATAATTTGGAAATGGCCAGGATATATAATTACCTGTTGCAACAAGGTAACAGTAAATTTACAATCATACACAGTTTGGATGGATATGATGAAATTTCTTTAACAACAGATATAAAAGTGATAACCAATGCTGGCGAGAGAATATACAGTGCACAGGAATTGGGCAAACGTAGCGTAAGCCCGATAGATATTTATGGTGGCAATACTGTAGAAGAAGCTGCAAAAAAATTTATTTCCATTTTAAAAGGACAAGGAAGTTGGGCACAAAATGCAGTGGTGCTAGCCAATTCGGCAATGGCATTGCATTGTACAGGAAAATATAAATCTTATGATGATTGTTATCAATTGGCTGTAGAAAGTTTAGAAAGTGGAAAAGCGTATCAGTCGTTACAAAAATTAATTAGTGGTTTATGAAAAATATACTTGAAGAAATAATTGCTACACGTAAAGAAACAGTTGAGCAACTCAAACAGGTGGTTTCGCTAGATATGTGGAAAAGGATGCCAGCCTTTTTAAGCAAAACAAAGTCGTTGAAAAAAGTGCTTCAGCAGGGAAATACTACTGGTATTATTGCCGAATTTAAAAGAGCATCGCCATCAAAAAGTATTATAAATAACCATGCAAATGTAGAAGTTGTAACAAATGAGTATGAGTTTTATGGGGCATCCGCATTATCAATATTAACCGAACCTGTTTATTTTGCTGGTAATAATGACGACCTGATGATTGCTGCTACTGATTGCAACATTCCAATATTACGTAAGGATTTTATTTTTGATGAATACCAGGTTGTGGAATCAAAAGCTTTAGGTGCAGATGTAATTTTATTGATAGCAGCTTGCTTAACTCCGGGTGAAGTAAAAAATCTGGCTACATTTGCAAAGCAATTAAAAATGGAAGTGATATTAGAAATACATGATGAAACAGAATTAGGACATATTTGCAATGAAACCGAAATGATTGGTATCAATAACCGGAACCTGAAATCATTTAATGTAGATATAAATCGTTCAATTGAGTTAAGTAAACAGATATCCACTGATAAAATAAAAATTGCTGAAAGCGGGATTAATAATTTTGAAACAATACATTTTTTAAAAAATGAAGGTTTTAAAGGTTTTTTAATAGGAGAATATTTTATGAAAGAAAACAACCCGGG
>DAOLYC010000412.1:0-2441 GCA_035425605.1 Ferruginibacter sp. | reverse complement strand
TTTTATTTATGCTGATGTTATGTATCATTTTTGATAACAGGGATAAAGCCATGGATAAGATACGTGGTTTGCACAGCCTGGCTACCGACCTCAAGCCAATGATGCTTAACATACTCATCTATTTCATCTTTGCAGTATTATTCATCAGCAACTTTTTTTATAACCAATTTGGCATACATCCCTGGCATTCTATAGGCCTGCAGGTATCTACATTGGCCTTATTGGTAGTTTATTTCTTTTCACAAAAAAAACAAGGTTATCTTTTTTATTATTTTATTGTAGATGGAATGATGTTATTTTCGGCTTTAGCAACATTCATAGCGGGTATTTAAGTAATTTTGCTTTATCAAAATATTTATTATGGCTAAAGCAAAAAAAACAAAAAGCATCCTTAACGAACAATCGTACAGTTTTTTAAAAAATTATATTAACAACCCATCTCCTACCGGTTTCGAAAGCAACGGACAAAAGATATGGCTCGATTATATAAAACCATATGTAGATAGTTTTTTTACCGATCCATACGGCACAGCAGTTGCTGTTATAAACCCCAATGCCAAATTTAAGGTTGTAATAGAAGCTCATGCCGATGAAATAAGTTGGTTTGTAAATTACATTTCGCCAGAGGGATTGATTTACCTGAAACGCAATGGTGGTGTAGATCACCAGATAGCGCCATCCATGCGGGTGAATATACATGGTAAAAAAGGGATAGTAAAAGCTGTTTTTGGCTGGCCTGCCATACATACCCGTTTGGGTAACGGCGATAAAGAAACGCAACCAAAAGTAGAAAATCTTTTTTTAGACTGTGGCGCCCGAAACAAAAAAGAAGTGGAAGCCTTGGGGATTCACATAGGCGCTGTAGCAACGTATGAAGAAGGGTTTGAAGAGATAGCATACGGGCATTTAATTGGCCGTGCTTTTGATAACCGCATTGGCGGCTTTATGATTGCTGAGGTTGCCCGTTTATTAAAAACAAACAAGAAAATAATTCCTTTTGGATTATACATTGTTAATGCAGTACAGGAAGAGATTGGTTTACGTGGTGCCGAAATGATTGCACGCCGTATTAAACCGGATGCTGCTATCATTACCGATGTAACACACGATACAACCACACCAATGATAAGTAAAATGAAAGAAGGTGAATGCAGTTGTGGCAGCGGCCCATCTTTAACGTATGGCCCGGCTGTACATAATAAATTGCTTGACTTTATTAAAACAACAGCAGAAAAAAATAAGATACCTGTACAATACCATACCGTTAGCAGAAGTACCGGTACCGATACCGATGCATTTGCATACAGTAACGACGGTTGCCCATCAGCTTTAATTTCCATACCATTGCGGTATATGCATACCACCGTAGAAATGCTGCATAAAGATGATATTGAAAATACAATAAAGCTGATGTACGAAACCTTACTAAGACTTACTCCAAAAACAAATTTGAGTTACTTTAATTAAACAATAATAAGTTATGGATAACAGGTTCACCAAATACTCAAAACTGTATGTGATTATCTTTTTATTATTCCTGTCTGTACCTGTACTATTGGCAATACTGGTTGCTGCTTTTTGGGGTTTATCTAAATTAGTTTCATCCAATGTAGCCGACATTATTTTTGGATTGGGATTGATAACAATAGCGCCTGCACTTTTTTCAACAGCCTATTTTATTTTTTTAAAACGGACAACAAAACATCCTGCCATAAGCGTAAGGTATATTTCAAAAATAATATTTGTGGCTGGTATTGTTATTAGTATAATAGTGCTTATAACCGATATGATTTCTTTTTTTACAAAATATGCTACTGATATTGCTGCTTATAACTGTTACAGTTTGCCCTACCTGGCAGGCAATGTGGCAACTTTATTTTTAATTGCCATCATACAGGCATTTACTACGCAAAAAGAAATTGATTGGATGGACAGGCAACGGGTTTAGTTTAAATATATTTTATACAATAATTCCCTCCCGAAAACGGGAGGGAATTTCATTAACCCTTAAAACAACCAACATAAACCAATTGGTAGCTTATTATCATACTTACGTTAAAAATGACTGTTTGGTTGTTTATCTAAAATAATTTTTACTGCAATGCAAGATCGAGTACCTGCTGCATGGTTTTTACATAATGGAATTTAATACCTTTTATGTATTGTGGATTTATTTCACCCACATCTTTCTCGTTTTGCCAGCACATGATTATTTCTTTTAAACCGGCTCTGCGTGCAGCTAACACCTTTTCCTTAATACCACCTACAGGTAAAACCTGGCCTCGTAAAGTTAATTCACCCGTCATAGCCAAATAGGGTTTTATTTTGCGGCCTGTAAAAGCGCTGGCCAGCGCCGATAACATGGTAATACCTGCACTTGGCCCATCTTTAGGTACTGCACCTTCAGGCACATGTATATGTATATCTTTCTTATTAAATAG
>DAOLYC010000411.1:0-2448 GCA_035425605.1 Ferruginibacter sp. | reverse complement strand
ATAAAAATTGGCATCAATGCCTTCGCTAATAATAGTTTTGCCTTTATTAGCCAGTATTTGCTTAATACGTAAAATTTTTGCTAATATCAGATCTGTAAAACTTTCCTGGCTCATCTGTCGCCAGGCTTCACCATAGTCGTGATTTTTATCCAGCATCAAGTCTTTGGCAATGTTAATTTTTTCGTTGTAAAATTGTTCAACTTTTTCATAAGGAAGTTCTTCCAGTTCATCATCATGTATATCTAACTGTATTAAGCCAATAATACCATAATTAAGTATGCCTTTAAATTCGCTGATAATATCATCACCAATTTTTTGTACCCCGGTTTCCTGTATGTTACGTATTCTTTTAGCTTTTATATAAATTTGGTCGGCTACCGAAATAATTCGGTAAACCCGCCAGGACGTTCCGTAATCTTTAGTCTTATGCAGAAATATTTTTTTTGCTGAAAGTACTGCAGTATCGTATTGTTGGTTTGTATTCATGTATCAATTGTAACTTAGTGATATATTAGTTCAAAAATAATTGAAAAAGAATTGATGAAAACAATAAACTGCAAAGGTAAATTATTAACCCTTGCCGAACCAGCAATAATGGGTATCATTAATGCTACACCCGATTCGTTTTACGAAGGGCATTTATCACAGCAACCCGATGAAATATTATCGTTTGCCGGTAAGATGATAAGCGACGGCGCCGCCATATTGGATATTGGAGGTATGAGTACCAGACCAGGCAGTGAACCTGTTTCGCTACAGCAGGAAATAGACAGGCTTTTACCTGTTATAGAATTGATTCATAAAAACTTTGCAACTGCAATTATATCTGTAGATACGTATCGTAGCCAGGTAGCAAAAGTGGCTGTGGATGCTGGAGCATCTATCATTAATGATATAAGCAGTGGTACAATGGATGATAAAATGATAACTACTGTAGCTGCTTTAAAAGTGCCTTATATATGTATGCACATAAAAGGTACTCCAACTAACATGCAACAAAATCCTGTATATGAAAATGTAGTTACTGAAGTACTTGATTATCTTATCGAAAAAAAACAAGCTTGTACACATGCAGGTATTAACGATGTAATTATTGATCCCGGTTTTGGATTTGGAAAAACCATTGAACACAATTTTCAGTTATTGAAAAATCTCTCAGCCTTTTCTATCACAGATAAACCAGTACTAGTTGGCTTATCCCGTAAGAGCAGCATATACAAAACTCTAGGTTGCAAACCGCAAGATGCATTAAATGGTACCACCGTTTTAAACATTATGGCTTTACTCAATGGCGCCGATATTCTTCGTGTACATGATGTAAAAGAAGCAAGAGAATCTGTAATGCTTTACAATGCATATAAAAAAGCGTAGTAATTTTTTTATTAAAAACTTATTCGGGATTGTTTTGTATTAAGTTTTATTTTCTTAACTATAAAGTTTTTTCTAAAATAACTAAAATCAAATTCCATAACTTTATAAGCCAATACTGCACTTCATTTTTAAAGATTTATTATTATGAAATGAGCCATAAATATTTTCGAGTAAATTCATACCAACTGTGATAAAAATTTTTATGGCGAATTCTTTGTCTGCCGACAGGCAGGTATGTAACCAAAATAAAAACTAAAAATATACACATGAAACTTTATTTTACGCTTTTGTTTTCTATCATTTGCTTTTGTGCCATTTCGCAAAAAGCAGATAATATCATTATCATCACTACCGATGGTTTTCGATGGCAGGAAGTTTTTACCGGTATGGATAGCGCCATTGCTAATAATAAAAAATATAACCAGGGCGATAGTGCCGAAATTTATAAACAATATTGGTCTGCTGATCCAATGGTTAGAAGAAAAAAACTGATGCCTTTTTTATGGAGCACTATTGAAAATAATGGGCAAATTTATGGCAACAGAAAACTGGGTAATAAAATAGATAATGCAAACCCATATTGGTTCTCTTACCCCGGTTACAACGAAATTTTTACCGGCTATCCCGATACACTGGTAAACAGTAATTCCTTTCCACCCAATCCAAATACAAACCTGCTTGAGTTTTTAAATAAACATGTAAAATATAAAAACAAAGTTGCTGCATTTGGCGCATGGGATGCTTTTAATAGGATTTTAAATGAAGAACGAGCAAAAATTCCTGTTTATGCTGCCTATGATAAAACCGGTGGAACAAATCCAACTACAAAAGAACAGTTAATGAATAGCATGATGCAGGACTCGTACAGAGCGTTTGGTGATGAAGAGGTGCTTGATGTATTTACACATTACAATGCTATAAATTATTTGCAAACAAAAAAGCCAAGGGTATTATACATTGCTTATGGCGAAACAGATGAATGGGCACATAGTGGTCATTATAAGGATTATTTACATGCTGCTACACAGGTAGATAAATGGATAAAAGATATATGGAATTATATACAAACAGATCCAT
>DAOLYC010000410.1:0-2456 GCA_035425605.1 Ferruginibacter sp. | reverse complement strand
AAGGCTCTTCTTGTTGCAGTATTGAAGTATCCTGGTAGATATATTTTTTTTGTGCTTGTGCTGCTACAAAAAAAAATGTAAACAAAATCAATATGTAAACATATTTATGCATTGTTATTTTTCACCCGGTTAATTATACCATCGGGTTGAATATAATAGCCTTTATTTTGTAAACGGATAGGGAGTATGACAAAATACCATATAATAAATAACAGTGAGGTAATAAGTATTGTTATGCTGGCCCACACAGGCAATCCAGGGCCGCCGGATTTACTAAACGACTGGCTCATCAAATGCGTTACATAACTTTCAAAAAAAGCTGCAACAATAAAGAAAGGAATCAGGCTTACCAGGATTTTAGCGGCATCTTTAGCACTTCGTTTAAAAGATACAGCCCTGCTATAAGTGCCAGGAAATAAAATTCCACTTGCTAAAACAAATCCGGCGGTTGCGGAAATTACAATGGCAGAAATTTCGAGTGTACCATGTATCCAAATTACAAGTACCGATTGAAAGCCCAGTCCTTTTGCAAAAAACATATATTGAAACGCACCCAGCATGATACCATTTCCCCACATAATCATAAGCGTGAATATACCCAGCGTAAATCCTCCAACAAAAGCCTTAAATGCTACGCTTATATTATTAAATCCAATCCAAATAAACATCGAAAAAGGGTTTCCGTCATTGTACACACCAAAAGGATCGCCTTTGGCAATATTTTCTTCGGTCATATCTACATATTTATCACCCAATACTCCTCTTATAAACTCATCATTGTGCATAGATGAAAAAACTCCAATGGCCGTAAATAAAATAAATGTGCATGTTGTAAATAAAAAAATGCGATGATATTTTTTAAAAAGCAATGGAAGTTCAAATTTCCAGAACTGGAAAATGCGGCTGTATTTTTCTTTTTTATTCTGATAAATGCTTTGGTAAATACTTGCAGCAATACCATTTATCCAGCGAGTGGCCTTACTTTTTGGATAAAAGGTTTTTGCATAACTAAGGTCATCTATTAAGTTAACAAAACGCTCGGCTGTTTCGTCGGGGTTATCTGTTGGCTCATGCTGATATTTATTCCATTTATCAGCATTCTTTTTTATGAACATCGCTTCCCTCATTACACAATATTAATATTTATACCCTTTAAACTTGCTTAAAATTAATTACCACAAATTATGGCAACAAATTACTACTTTGGTTTATTGTAACTGAAGTAATAAGTTAAAAAATACATAGCCCTGCTAAACAACTGCACAATACTGTAAATTCCCCATTTTTTTATTAATAAAAAAATAAGTGTTTTATATTTTTCAAACAGTAATTTGCACTTAACATGCCCATCATACAAATTGCTACCGCATTTAATATTGACCTGGAATTTGAAATTGCCGAATTCCATAAACGGCTGCTGGCATATATCATTGATTTTATACTACTGATTATTTACCTGTGGATAATGAAATATTTACTGTACAACGAACTGCTGCTAAATTGGGATGAAAGTGCTGGCATAGATATATTGATTATATCATTGCCCATGCTTTTATATTCTTTACTTGCAGAGTTGTGGATGAACGGTCAAACTATTGGTAAAAAAATTATGGCCATAAGAGTAATTAGCCTTGAAGGCGGTGAACCTACGTTTGGGCAGTTTTTACTACGTTGGATAAGTAAATTTTTTGAATGGCCATTTCTTTTTGGTTACATAGCTTTTTCAAGTGCAAGCATAATAGGTTATATTTTTGTTACGGGGCTTTTTGGAATTGCTGTGGTTATTATCATTTCGGTAACACCAAAAAGCCAGCGCCTGGGCGACCTGGCAGCAGGCACGGTGGTGGTTAACAGTAAATCGTCATTATCATTGGCCGATACGGTATTTATGCAAATAAACAAGGCCGATTATAAAGTTATGTTTCCCGAAGTAATGCGCCTTAGCGACCGGGATATAAATACAATTAAAGGTGTGCTTACACAGGCTGCAAAAAATAATAATTACGAAATGTGTAAACGGGTATCAGTTAAAATAAAAGAAGTGCTAAATATTGATTCAAATATGTATGTAGATCAGTTCCTCGAAAAATTACTGGAAGATTATAATTACCTGGCTACAAAAGAATAATTATTTAATTAAACAGCAATCAAACAATTTTCACAAAAAATAACGCCGTAAAGTTTTAGTTTACGGCGTTACTATTACAATTTTTTATCGGGGGTTTATTTTAAAGTCTTTTGCAGGTCTTTATTTAATTTTATATAATCGTCGTTTTTAGCTTCTGTAGCAAGTTCCAGCGATTTTTTTGAACTTTCCATGGCACCATCCTTATCGCCTATGGCTTTTTGAATTTTTGCTTTATATATCCACATCCAATATGCTTTATCATTTTCGGCAATAGCGTTTGTTATATTTTCTAAAGCTTTTTGCTGGTTGTTATCGTATTCATTATAAA
>DAOLYC010000409.1:0-2458 GCA_035425605.1 Ferruginibacter sp. | reverse complement strand
GCCATTGCAATTTAATAATAACAACATGAATTTACAAAAACGAATTGATATATTACAACGCTTACAAAAATATTTATCAACCAATGATGATGAATGGCAAAATATAAAACTAAAAGCGGCTGCACAAAATGGATGGTTTATTCCGGAATTTATAGACATAGCCGTTAAAAATATATGTGAGTTTTTTTTGCAAAAAGAAAAATTGCAAACTTGGGTAAAGCATTATCACCTGGATGATAATATAGGTGGAAAAAATATTGGTACTGTTATGGCTGGTAATATTCCCCTGGTTGGGTTCCAGGATTTTTTATGTGTTTTTATATGCGGACATAAACAAACTATTAAACTATCTTCTAAAGATGATATACTTTTAAAACACCTGGTAAACAAAATGATTGAATGGGAACCAGGATTAAGTGAACGCATTCAATTTGCAGAAATGCTGAAAGGATGTGATGCATATATTGCAACTGGCAGCAACAATTCGGCCAGGTATTTTGATCTGTATTTTTCAAAATATCCAAATATCATTCGCAGAAACCGTACTGCTGTTGCCATTTTAACAGGCACCGAATCAAATGAGGAATTATCTCTATTGGCAGATGATGTACACCTGTATTTTGGGCTGGGATGTAGAAACATTACTAAATTATTTGTACCAGCCGGTTATGATTTTGTACCCTTGTTAAAAGCATTTGAGAAATACAGTTATTTTACAGATCATCACAAATACAAAAACAATTACGATTACCAGCTTTCGCTGGCTTTATTGAACAATGTTTTTTATATGACAAATGGCAGCATCTTATTATTGGAAAATGATACGATTTTTTCTTCCATAGCAGTGCTTAATTACAGTTTTTATTCAACTGAAAAAAAGATACCCGGCAACTTACATGCAAATGAAGATATCCAATGTATTTGCAGCGCTGTTGATATTTCATTCGGTAAAGCACAACAACCAGCGCTTATGGATTATGCTGACGGAGTAGATACAATGCAATTTTTATTAACTTTATAAGGCTTTAAAAAGTTACCGAAATTTAATATTTATGATTGATAAATTTTAATGAATAAACATTATTTTAAAGAGCTTTTCATCTACGAAATCCTTCCTAATTTATTGTTAAACATGGCAGTTGGTAAATAACATTTTGTCATTGCTTCGTTAATTTGTAAACAAAGGCACAAGAGTTGATATACTAATTTTACTTTGCAAAACGTAGAAAGATTGTTGAACTAATAAAATCATAAAAAAATGAAATTGAAACAGGTTTTTTTTACAGTGGCCATTAGTGCCGTTACTGCCCTTGCAGTAATTTGGGGTTATGGAAAATATGTTGAAAAAAATAACAGCTATGCTGGTCAGCAGAAAGGAGTAATTCCATCTAATTATACGTATACAGGTTTTGGCGATGGTAAAACAGCGCCCAATGCCATAGATTTTACAATACCTGCAGAATCGGCAACACCAGCAGTTGTACATATAAGAACCAAAACAAATGCTAAACAGGTAAATAATAATCTGCCCAAAAAATACCCCAACAATCCATTTAGCGACCTCTTTGATGATGATATGCTTAACCAGCTTTTTGGTGGCCGTGGCCGAAATATTATTCCAGAACAAAAAGCAAGTGGCTCAGGTGTAATCATCAGCGATGATGGATATATTGTAACCAACAACCACGTGGTAGAAAACGCCGATGAAATTGATGTAACCCTAAGCAATAAAAAAACCTATAAAGCAAAAGTTATTGGTACAGATCCATCTTATGATTTAGCGGTAATTAAAATTGATGCTAAAGCGCTACCCTTTTTATTATACGGTAATTCCGATGATGTAAAGATTGGCCAATGGGTTTTAGCAATTGGCTACCCTTTAAATTTAGAGACTACCGTTACGGCAGGTATAGTAAGCGCTAAAGCAAGATCTTTAGGATTAAATAAAGATAAAAACGGCGACCAAAGTGGCGGCGTAGAATCTTTTATACAAACCGATGCTGCTGTAAACATGGGTAATAGTGGTGGCGCTTTGGTGAATACCGATGGAAAACTAATTGGCATTAACTCTGCTATTGCTTCGCCTACTGGTTATTATTCAGGCTATTCGTATGCCATACCTGTTAACATAGTTAAAAAAGTAATTGACGACCTTATTAAATTTGGAACCGTACAAAGAGGCTTTTTAGGCGTAAGATTTTTAAATGCCAGCGATTTAACAGAAGATGATAAGAGAAAAGCTGGTATTCCCGCAGGTACTGAAGGTATATATGTATCTGATGTACCTACAGATGGAGCAGCTTATGCAGCAGGCATTAGAAAGGGAGATATTTTAACCCAAATAAATAACAATACTATTAGCAATGGCGCCGAACTACAAGGCCTTATCAGCAGGCAAAAGCCAGGTGATAAAATACCGGTTTCATATATCAGAAATGGAAAAGAAAACTCCGTAACC
>DAOLYC010000408.1:0-2461 GCA_035425605.1 Ferruginibacter sp. | reverse complement strand
TGAAGAATTTGTAAAAAACAAAACTGTTCATATTTTAGTAAATAACACCGGTGGTCCTCCGGGTGGTGATGCTTTAACAGCCAGGCCTGATGAATTTTTATCTGCCTTTAACAATCATCTTATCAATAATCATAACCTTGTTCAGGCTGTTGTGCCGGGCATGAAAGAAGCAGGTTTTGGCAGAATCATTAATATCATTTCCACATCAGTAAAAGCGCCCATTAAAGGTTTAGCTGTTAGCAATACCATACGTGCTGCTGTTGCTAACTGGGCAAAAACACTGGCTACAGAATTGGGACCCTTTGGTATTACTGTTAATAATGTACTACCTGGTTTTACAAAAACCGTAAGAGCCGATTATATAATTTCTTCTAAAGCAAAGGCTTTGAATATAAATGAAAATGATGTGATGAAAACCTTGGTTACCGAAATACCAGCCGGCAGAATTGGGCAACCTGAAGAATTTGGCGCAGTTGTTGCTTTTCTATCTAGCCCTGCTGCTGCATATATAAATGGAATTAACGTTCCGGTAGATGGTGGCCGCTTAGGTTGTTTGTAATAATTTAACAAAAACCATTGGTTACAATTTTTTAAAAGTTGTATATATTTTTTTGTTGATAAACAATTTTAAATATCAACTTAAATTTTCTTTTCTTTGAATAAATATTTTAAACAAAAAAAATTAAAAAGATGAAACTGACGAAATTATTAATGGCAGTGGTTGTAACGACCACCATGTTTTTTGTTGGCTGTAAGCCAAAAGATGCAGATATTAAAGCTGCTGTAGAAACGGCTTTAAAAGCAGACACTTCTATGACCGGTGCCATGGTTGACGTGAAAGATGGTGTAGTAACTTTAACCGGTGAATGTAAGGATGAAACCTGCAAAGCTTCATGCGAAAAATTAGTTGCTGCTGTTAAAGGTGTAAAAACAGTTGTAAATAATTTTACCATAGCTCCTCCACCACCACCAGTACCAGCTTCTATAACAACAGTATTGGATGCTGCCACACAACAAACTGTAAAAGACGGATTAAAGGATATTGCCGGTGTAACAGTTGAATTTGTGGGTGATAAAGCCGTTTTAAAAGGTGAAGTAACTAAAGCAAACCGCATGAAGATTATGCAAATGCTAGCATCAGCAAAAGTGCTAAGCGATGTAAGTGGATTAACTGATAAAAAATAATTTATAAAATATAAAAACATAAATAATATGGCTTTACAGGATAAATATGCAGAGTTATTGCAAACCGCTAACAGCTTAGGTATTGCTAACTTAGCCGTAACCGAACAAAATGGTGTATTACATGTAGCAGGTACTGCAAAAAGTACTGCCGATTATGATGCACTTTGGGCATTGTATGATAAGATAGACCCAAACATGGCAAGTGGCGACTTGATGATGAATATAGATATTAAAGCTGAAGTGGGCGCCCAGTTAAAAGTAACAACTGATTCATCTAACCTTAACATTAGAAGTACAGCAAGTACCGAAGGTGATATTGTGGGAAAAGCAGCACATGATGAGATTGTTACCCTGGTAGAAAAAACCAACGATAGCTGGTGGAAAATAAAAACAAAAGATGGTGAAGAAGGTTATGCTTTTGCGCAATACCTTTCGCCGTTAGCATAAAATTATTTTCAAATTATTAAAAAGCCATCTTTATTAATAAGGATGGCTTTTTTGTACCTTTATAAAAAATAAATACGATGAAAAAGTTTATACACCTATTCATAACCGCTATCATACTGCCATCATTTTTCTACTCCTGCGTAGCACAAACAAAAACTGTTTTAACTGCAGGTGAATTTGAAAAAGAAATTACCGGCAAAGAAAATATTCAATTGCTTGATGTAAGAACACCCGGAGAGTTTTTTAGTGGGCATTTAAAAAATGCCATGCTGGCCGATTGGAATAATAAAACAGAATTTGACCGGCGTATTGATTTTATAGATAAATCGAAACCGGTTTATATTTATTGCCTGGGTGGAGGAAGAAGTTCTGCTGCTGCTGCTAAAATGCAAAAAATGGGCTTCGAAAATATTATTGAACTAAAAGGAGGCATCAATGCTTGGAAAGCTGCAAACCTGCCTGTTGATGGCAATAGCGCCAAAAAACAAATGAGCATTGATGATTTTAATAAAAGTATTTCAACACACAATACAGTGCTGGTAGATTTTGGCGCCGCCTGGTGCCCTCCCTGTAAACTGATGGAGCCTGTTTTAAAAAGTTTAACGGATAATAATAAAGGAAAATTTACTTTGGTAAAAGTAGATGGAGGCCGTGATGAGGATATATTGAAAGAATATAAAGTAACAGCACTACCCGTATTTATAATTTTTAAAGATGGGAAACAAGTATGGCGAAAAGATGGAATTGCAACAGAAAAAGAAATTGCCAATCAACTTTAAACATTAATTTTTTTTCGGCATATAAATTTTCCAATTGCAACCAGAAATAT
>DAOLYC010000407.1:0-2467 GCA_035425605.1 Ferruginibacter sp. | reverse complement strand
AATACTTTATCTGTAAATAAAAATTTTTCATTTGCAATACGGCATAAAAAATCATAGTCCATGCCTATTTTTTCTGAAACATCATACATACCATATTGCTGGTGTAATTCCTTTTTTACAAACATCGATTGATGACAAACACTTCTCATTCCTCTATATAGTTTTCCTTTTTCAAAAGGCTTGCCAATAATTACCATTTGGTTGCCTCTATGCAATTGATATTTTCCATGAAGCCATTTGATAGCAGGATTTTCATTAAACAGTTTTGTAACCGTACCAATAGCATATTCATTATAAAAGCTATCACCAGCATTCAGCATCACTACAATATCACCTTTTGATTTATTAATGCCTTTATTAAATGCATCTGCAATGCCATTATCATTTTCAGATATCCAGTTTCGGTAAGCAGGCTGATGATTTTGTTGAAGATAATTTTTTATATCTGGTTTAGTAGAACCATCAATGATGATATGTTCAAATGGTAACTCTGCCTGTATATCCACAGAATTACAAGTAGTAATCATTTCCTGAAGATTATTAAAACAGATTGTAATTACAGAAATAGCTGTCATTTTATTTTATTTATTACATCAGCAGCTCTTTCAGCTATCTTCCCCCAATAAAAATGTTCAAAAAAAGCATCAGGTGTATGCTCTGTTACCTGTAAATTAATAATAATGTTGGCAAAAGCCTTCCAATCGTAATCATTAATAATTTTCATTTTATTACCTGTTGCATAATCCGGAATACCAATTGCGCCACTTTGTGAGCTGATAACTGAACAATCGTATCCAAGCGCTTCTACCAATTTTGTTTTTATACCTCCACCCTCTATAACAGGGTTAATAAAAATATCGGCGCCTTTAAAAAACAGGTTTATATCATCTACAAAACCTGCATAAATTATATTTTTTTCTTTGAACTCAATTAACCCGTTATAAGAGGCCGGTAATTTATTTCCACAGATTATAATTTTATATTTGATTGCATCTGAAGCAAGCAGTAAAGGATTAATTTTATTAATGATGTTATCAACCGCATCTAAATTTGGCTTATAGCCAAGCGTTCCGTTAAATAATAATATTCTTTCTGATTCGGGAATCTTATAAATATCGCAGATAGTTTTCCTGGCTGCAATCTTTTCATGAGCCGACGGAATAGCCGGATTTTCAAATCCATAAGTAATTACTGTACAATTCTTAGGCTCCAGTTTAAAATTTTCAATTGCATAAGACTTGTCTTCTTCATGAATAAAAAAATTGTTATGGGCTTTGCCATGCGTAAATTTTTCGTAATGCCAAAGAATGCCCCACCACCATTTACCCATGCTTTTAAAACGCAAACTCTCTATATTATGCGAATGCACTATCAATTTAATATTACAACTCCATTTTAATAAGATGCCCAGCCAGCCGTAATAAGGGTGTTCAATGATAAGATGTGTAATTTTTTCATCTTTAATTATTCTGCGAAGTGTAAAAAAATAAAAGATGTTTATGTATCGAAATTTATTATTGCTTAAAATATTTTTTACCGGGTAAGTTTCGTTGTAATTTGGATTGTCTTTAATTGTTACACAAACAAGGTTAACCAGTTTACTCAAATAGCGATTAAAAAAAGCAATTCCTTTTTGCCCGCCCATTTCGGGTGGTAAAAATTTATAAGAAACAAGACTCAAAACTTTTACATCGTCCCTCATATTTATTTTTTAATAGCCACTACATTTACAAACGGCGAAAACCAAAATCCTTTACTGCCTGTTACTTTAATAACTCTATTAAGCAATTTTGTAACAAAATTTACAATAGTATATTTATAATGTGTATCCCAAAAGCCAGCCGTATAGGTTACTGAAAATCCAGGCTTTGTAATTATATCAAAATAAGCTTCCTTACTTATGAGGTTTTCGGCCCATACACCTGTTTTACTGTCGCAGGTATTTGTTCCCAGAAATTCTACTACCGGTATTGATTTTTTCTCAAAATACAAATCTATGGCTTTGGTAAAATCTTCAAACGCTCTGCCACGGGTTAATGCAACTAGTGTATTCAAATCTAAAGCTGAAATGTTTGGTCTTACTTTATTGATCATTTCAGTTCTTTGTATTTTGTATAAAGTTTTTTCTACCCGTGCATGATAAAAGTAATGTTTATAACGCATAGCCAAATTATGATAGTTGGCTGTGGTTGTAGCATAACAAATTTTTGTTAGTCCCGAGTTATATAACTTTTGGTAAAAGCTTCTTAAATTATAAATATGTTCAACCACATTTCGTGAAGCAACAATATCATAAAAAACTTTATTTGCTTTTCCATAATCAATTACAGCATCAATATCGCCACTAATAAAACCATCAATTTTAATGTTCAGTTTCTTGCATATTATTTCTGCATAACCTGCCCATTGCGGAAAATAATCGTTGAAATAAACTTGTTTAAAACCAACCATACCAGCCAGTAAAAAA
>DAOLYC010000406.1:0-2468 GCA_035425605.1 Ferruginibacter sp. | reverse complement strand
TGGTTGTTGAATTTATGCGACAGGGATATTCGCCTGAAATGGCTTGTAAAAAAGCGGTAGAACGTATTGTAAAACGTGATGTTGCCAAAGCAAAAACTTTACAAGTAGGCTTTTTAGCCATGAATAAGAAAGGGCAATATGGCGCTTACGCCATTCAAAAAGGATTTGTATTTAGTGTAAAAAGTAATAACGAAAACCAAATACATACCTCAAAATTCTTGCTTTAAAATATAAGCTATAACGTCCTTTATTACTTTACAAAATATGAATAACAAAATACTGGAAGTAATTGGTTTTAATATTGAAAGCTGCTTGCAAGCACAGGGCGCCGGAGCACAACGAATAGAATTATGCGACAATCCAGGTGAAGGCGGCACCACAGCATCTTATGGGTTTATTAAAGCTGCTCGAAAAAATTTACAGATAAAACTTTTCCCAATTATTAGACCACGGGGTGGAGATTTTTTATATACCAATGAAGAATTTGAAGTGATGAAAACAGATGTTAAAGTGTGTAAGCAATTAGAATGTGATGGTGTGGTGATAGGCATTTTAAACCAGGATGGAACTGTAGATAAAAGAAGATGTAGTGAATTAGTGGAGTTGGCATATCCACTGGGAGTTACATTCCACCGGGCATTTGACAGGGTTGAAAATCCCATGAAGGCAGTAGAAGATATAATAGAAATAGGATGTGAACGCATTTTAACATCGGGACTAAAGCACAATGCACTAAACGGTGCGGAAATGATTGCTACTTTAATTAAACAGGCCGATGAAAGAATCATCATCATGCCAGGAAGCGGCGTTAGGTCGGATAATATCATTGAACTGGCAAATAAAACCGGCGCAGTAGAATTTCATTCTTCGGCAAGAGTAGGAATAGATAGTAAAATGAAATATTCTAATACAGCCATGAATGAAAAATTGCAAACGATTTCTATTGATGTGAATGAAGTAAAAAAAATGGCAAGCCTGATTGCTAACCTTTAATTTTTTTCTTCTTGTTGATAACCGTAGCTTCTAAAATTATTAATCCATTTATCATAAAAAATAATTTTACAATTTCCCTTTTCTTACATTTATAGTTAAATCAACTTTTATGAAAAAAATAATTATTGCCATTACAATTGTAGTTACAATAGCTGCCTGCACTAATAATGCTGCAACAAACAATACCAAGCCTGATATACTTACTGCCGATATGGATAGTACAGTAAAACCTGGCGATGATTTTTTTGATTATGCCAATGGCGGATGGATAAAACGCAATCCCATTCCTGCCGACCAATCGAGCTGGGGCATTGGTAATTTAGTAATAGAAGAAAACCTCAAACGCCTGAGAGAAATTTCGGAAAAATCTGCAGCAGCCAATGCAGCCAAAGGAAGCAACAACCAAAAGATAGGCGATTTTTGGACAATGGCAATAGACAGCGCAAAAATAGAAGCCGATGGTTTAAAACCCATTCAAGCATTATTAGATAAATTAAATGCAGTTACAGATACTAAATCTCTTATTGATGTAATTGCTCAATTTAAACAACTGGGAACATCAACTTTATTTGATGAATACATAGCACAAGATGCCAAACAAAGCGATGTAATGTCGTACACTTTATGGCAAGGAGGCTTAGGCCTGGGGCAGCGTGATTATTATTTTAAAACCGACTCTGCCACCACTAACATCCGCAACGAATATTTGCATTACATAACAAAAATATTAACCATGGCCGGAGAAGAACCTGCAACGGCAGCAGAAGCCGGCAAAAACATATTGGCCATGGAAACTAAGCTGGCAACAGCTTCCCGTAAGCTTGAAGACCTGCGTAACCCATACAGTAATTATAATAAGATGGCCATTGGCGATCTTAAAAAAATGTCGGCAAATATTGACTGGCCTTCTTATTTAAAAAATATAGGTGTACAACATGTAGATTCTGTAATTGTGGGGCAGCCCGAATTTTTTAAAGCAGTTAGTGATGTACTGGCATCAACCCCAATTAATGATTTGAAACATTATGTAAAATTTAATTTGCTAAACGATCTGTCTGCTGTATTACCGGATGCCTATGGCGTTGCTGCGTTTAATTTTGGTAAATTATTCAGCGGTGCCAAAGAAAGAAAACCAAGATGGAAAAGAGCAATACAATTAGAAGAAAATGCTATGGGTGAATTGCTGGGTCAACTATATGTAAAGGAATTTTTTAACGAAACAGCAAAAAAAAGATACACAAAAATGGTAGAAGATATACGGGAAGCATTGAAAGACCGTATTGGAAAACTAACCTGGATGAGTGATAGTACAAAGGCAAAAGCATACATAAAATTAGCCGCAATAAAAAGTAAAGTAGGATATCCCGATAAATGGAAAGATTTTTCGACCATGGAAATTGGCAGAGAAAGTTTTGCACAAAATTTTATAAACGCAAAAAAATGGTGGCATCAATACAACTATAATAAATTAGGCA
>DAOLYC010000405.1:0-2473 GCA_035425605.1 Ferruginibacter sp. | reverse complement strand
ATACCAATGGAAAAATATTTGTGTTGGCTGTAATTTGTATTATGGTTTTAATTGCTGTGTTACTTAAAAACCTGTTTACCTATTTATCTTATTATGTTTTGGCGCCTATTCGTAATGGGGTGATGAACCGGCTAAGAGAAGAACTGTTTCATAAAATACTGGTTATGCCAATCGGCTATTTTACTGAGAAACGAAAAGGCGATATTATGAGCCGGATGACCAATGATGTGGGAGAGCTTGAAAATTCGGTTGTTGGAACACTGGAGGGGTTAATAAAAGACCCTTTAAATTTACTCATTCTCCTGGGTACCTTAGTTTTTATAAGTCCCAAACTCTCCTTGTTTTTACTTGTTTTTTTACCTGTTACAGCTTTTATCATCGGGCGCATAAGCCGTACCTTAAAAAAACAATCAAACGATGCTGCCATTAAACAGGGCGAAGCTTTATCTGTACTGGATGAAACACTTAGTGGACTAAGGGTTATCAAAGCATTTACAGCCGAAAAGCTTGTAGGTAAAAAATTTGATGATTATAATGAAGATCTTTTTCATATAAAAAATAAAATGCAGTACCGGCGTGATTTGGCTTCGCCGCTATCAGAATTTTTGGGTGTATTGGTTTTATGTGGCATACTTTATTTTGGTGGACAATTAGTACTTGGTGGCAATGCCGGTGGTTTAACAGCTAAAGGTTTCATCATGTATATAGGAATATTTACACAAGTCATCAGCCCGGCAAAAGCATTATCTACATCGTTTTACAATATGCAAAAAGGTACTGCTGCCATTACCCGTATTGAAGAAGTATTGAGGGCGCCGGTAATGGTAAACGAAGCAACAAACCCTAAGCCGATAAACAGTTTTACACATTCTATCGAATTCAAAAATGTTGGATTTGCTTATGACGATATAACGATATTAAACGATATTAATCTTAAAATAGAAAAAGGAAAAACAGTTGCTTTAGTAGGCAGCAGCGGCGCCGGTAAAAGCACACTGGCCGATTTGGTGCCAAGGTTTCATGATGTAAGTAGTGGAGAATTATTGATAGATGGCGTTAATATAAAAGATTATTCGCTGAACCAGTTAAGGAATCTGATGGGCATTGTAACACAAGAACCCATTTTATTTAATGATACCATTGCCAATAATATTTCACTTGGTATTGATAATGCTACCACACAGGATATTGAGCAGGCAGCAAAAATTGCCAATGCACATAATTTTATTTTACAAAAAGAAAAAGGGTATGATACCAATATTGGTGACCGTGGTGGAAAATTAAGCGGTGGTGAACGCCAACGTATGACCATAGCCAGGGCTGTACTAAAAAACCCGCCAATATTAATTTTAGATGAAGCAACTTCATCACTGGATACTGAAAGCGAAAGACTGGTACAGGATGCTATTAATAATTTGATGAATAACCGTACATCATTGGTTATAGCTCACCGCCTTAGCACTATTCGCCATGCCGATGAAATTATAGTTTTACAAAAAGGCGAAATAGCTGAAAGAGGAACACATGACAGCCTGATAGCACTTAATGGATTTTATAAAAAACTGGTTGATATGCAGGAAGTACGTTAGATGCAACTTTATAAATATAATCTTTGTCTCATCTCTTACAACAGTAAACCACAGTATTAACTTTTTAGGTTAAAGTGCTTTTTAGTAACTTTACAGCATTATTTTACAATGAACGGTAAATAAAACCGTTAAACAAATATGGCTAAACAACAAACTTTATATTGTTCATTTTGCGGCAGAAACCGTGATGAAGTTAAAATATTAATAGCCGGGCAAGACGGGCATATTTGCGAAAATTGTGTAGAACATGCTGAAGAAATAATAGCACAGGAACTCGGCACTACAAAAGACAATAAACAACCTAATAATACCAATCATAAATTAACGGTTAAAAAACCAATCGAAATAAAAAAATTCCTGGATGAATATGTAATAGGGCAGGAAGATGCAAAAAAAATACTGGCAGTTGCCGTGTACAATCATTATAAAAGACTTAATCAGAAAGTAGATAATGATGTAGAGATTGAAAAAAGCAATATAATTATGGTTGGCGAAACAGGTACAGGCAAAACCTTACTGGCCAAATCAATTGCCCGAATGTTGAACGTTCCATTTGCCATTGTAGATGCTACTGTTTTTACCGAAGCCGGCTATGTTGGCGAAGATGTTGAAAGTATGCTAAGCCGTTTATTGCAAGCCAGCAATTATGATGTACCATCTGCTGAAAAAGGCATTGTTTTTATTGATGAAATTGATAAGATAGCCCGTAAAAGTGATAACCCATCTATAACAAGGGATGTAAGTGGCGAAGGTGTACAACAAGGCTTATTAAAATTACTGGAAGGCACCGAAGTATTAGTGCCACCTCAAGGAGGACGTAAACATCCTGAACAGAAACTTATAAAAATAAACACACAAAATATTTTATTTATATGTGGTGGCGC
>DAOLYC010000404.1:0-2475 GCA_035425605.1 Ferruginibacter sp. | reverse complement strand
TCTTTGCCAATACGTCAGTAATTCCTGCTGCTTCTAAAACTGCTCTCATACTACCTCCGGCAATTACGCCTGTACCATGTGCGGCAGGTTTTATATAAACTTTAGAAGCACCATCTTTAGAGAATTGATCATGAGGTATAGTACCATGCATTATTGGAATTTTTATCAAATTCTTCTTAGCATCTTCTATACCTTTTGTAATAGCTTCTTGTACTTCTTTGGCTTTTCCCATTCCATGGCCAACAACGCCGGCTTCATTACCAACAACTACCAGGGCAGAGAAACTAAAGGCACGTCCGCCTTTTGTTGTTTTTACAACACGATTAATAGCTACCACTTTATCTTTCAGTTCAAGATCCCCTGCTTTTATTTTACTTACAATTAAATTTGACATCTATGCTTATTTAATATTTTTAATTTTTTGTTTTAGAATTTTGATTGCCATAAATAAAACCGGCAATTGTATTTCTAAAATTGAAGTCCGCCTTCTCTTGCACCTTCGGCTACAGCTTTAACCCTACCATGATAGATATAACCACCACGATCGAAAACTACAGTTTCAATACCCAGTTCTTTTGCTTTTGTTGCAATTGCAGCACCAACTAATTTACTTTTTTCGGTCTTTGGTGATTTTTGTGCCTGTATATCTTTTTGGCGTGAAGATGCAGATGCAATTGTAACACCATTATTATCATCAATTAACTGTGCATAAATATCACTGTTACTTCTGAAAACACTTAACCTGGGTTTTAATGTAGTACCGCTTATCTTCTTACGGATACGATATTTGATTTTAACCCTTGCTTTTGTCTTGTTGTTCATTTTATTTTATTTTTCTCCCTGATTCTGCCAGGGAATGTTATGTTTAAAGTTTACTGTTAGTGTTACAATTTTACACATTCAAAACCTAAACTTTTTACTTACCAGCAGATTTACCTGCTTTTCTTCTTAATACTTCATCAGCAAATTTAACACCCTTTCCTTTGTATGGTTCTGGTTTACGTAAACTTCTGATTTTAGCACAAACCTGGCCTATTAACTGCTTATCAATACTCTCAAAATTAATCATTGGGTTTTTACCTTTTTCCTGCGATGTGGAAACTTTTAATTCCTTAGGTATTTCAAAAATAATATTATGAGAATATCCTAAAGCAAGATCTAAAAGGTTTCCCTGGTTAGCTGCCTTATAACCCACACCCACTAACTCTAATGTTTTTGTATATCCTTCGGTTACACCTTTAACCATGTTAGCAATTAATGAGCGGTATAACCCATGCATGGCACGATGGCGTATCTGGTCTGTTGGACGAATAACATTTGCAACGCCATCTCCAATTTCAAGTTTAATATCTCTGTCAAGTATTTCTTTTAGTTCGCCTTTTGGTCCTTTTACAGTAACAACATTATCCTTACTAACTGTAATGGTTACACCAGCCGGTACTTCTATAATCTTTTTTCCTATTCTGCTCATGGTCGGTTTTTTAGTTTTATTTTTTAATCGATTTGTGTTCATCCGCCGACCGGCGGATTAATTGTCAAATCATTTAATCTTAGTAGATATTACAAAGGATCTCTCCTCCTACATTTTGCGCTTTTGCTTCTTTATCTGTCATTACTCCTTTTGATGTAGATACGATAGCTACACCTAAACCATTCTTTACACGCTTAATTTCACCAGGCTTTGCATAAGTACGCAAACCGGGGCGACTAACTCTTTCTAAACTTTGTATAACAGGTAATTTAGAAGCTGCATCATATTTTAATGCAATCTTAATTAAACCTTGTTTATTATCATCTTCAAATTTGTATTTCAAGATGTATCCTTTATCGTACAGGATTTCGGTAATGCGTTTTTTTAAATTGCTTGCCGGTATTTCTACAATACGGTGGTTAGCCATTTGAGCATTACGAATTCTAGTTAAATAATCTGCTATTGGATCAGTAACCATTGTTATTTTAGTTAATTGATTAAATAATTTTATTACAATGCGATATCCACAACTTGGTTGTTAGATGTTAGTTGTTAGATGAATAAATGTTTACTATCAGCTTACAACTTTATACGCTTAATTACCAGCTTGCTTTTGTTACACCAGGTATTTTTCCTTCAAGCGCCATATCCCTGAACATGTTTCGGGATAAACCAAAATGCCTCATATAACCTCTTGGGCGACCTGTAAGTTGACAACGGTTTTTTAAACGAACCGGCGATGCATTCTTTGGTAAAAGATCCAAAGCTGCATAATCTCCGGCTGCTTTTAATGCTGCTCTTTTTTCGGCATATTTTGCAACCATTTTTTCTCGCTTACGCTGTCTGGCTTCAATTGATTTTTTTGCCATAATTGTTTTTTATTTATAAATCAAGTTATTGGTACCAGGTATCATAATAAAATTCTTACTACCAGCTACTTTTTTACTTGTTACTTTTTAATGTTTTTAAAAGGCATACCCAATTCTTTAAGCAATTCAAATGCT
>DAOLYC010000403.1:0-2494 GCA_035425605.1 Ferruginibacter sp. | reverse complement strand
GGACATATATATATTGAACACAAAAATTCCGCCACATAAAAAATGGGGCGCTAAAAGTTCATCCAGTGCAGCAAAGTGGTTAACCATTCACCAATTCACCAATGCAAAAGCATGTTTTGCTGCATTGCGACAGCGCTACAAAAAAATATATACTACCCATTTAAGTAGTGATGCTGTAGGCTTACATAATTTGAATTTAACCGAACCGGTATGTCTTGTTTTTGGAAATGAACATGGCGGTATCAGCGATGAAATTATTGCAATGGCAGATGGGAATTTCATTATTCCGCAGGTAGGTATCATTAAATCGTTGAATATTTCTGTGGCTTGTGCAGTTTGTTTATACGAAGCTTTCAGGCAAAAAAATGCTGCCGGCCATTACAGTACTGCAAAGTTAGAAGGAGAACGCTTGAGTAGCTTAAAAAACGAATGGGGTTTTATAGAAGATTGATAAAAGGCAAATAATTTTAATTTCATCCCATTATCTTTATCACTCCAAAATCAATTACCATGAAGAAAATATTTATACCAGTAATGCTGTTTATTTGTGTTAATACATCAGCACAAAAAAAATCGCTTACACATGATGTGTATGATGGCTGGAAAAGCCTTGCTGAACGTATGATAAGCAATGATGGCAGGTATGCTGTTTATACCATCAATCCGCAGGAAGGCGATGGCGAATTGGTAATTGAAAATATTGCAAGTAAAACAAAGAAAACCGTTGAACGGGGTTTTAATGCAGTAATAACCGAAGATAGCCGTTATGTGGTTTTTAGAATAAACCCTCATTACCAGGATACCCGCCAGGCAAAAATAAAAAAGAAAAAACCTGATGACATGCCTAAAGATTCGTTAGGCATTTTAGAATTGGATAAAGAAGGCCTGATAAAAATTGCAAGGGTAAAAGGATATAAAACTAGCGAAAAAGGTTTTGGTTTTATGGCATATCAAATGGAAAAACCATACCCTGACAGCAGTAAAAAATCAAAAAAGGCTGTAATAGATTCTAGCAAAAAAAATATTGATATGCTGGTTAAACTTGCTGATAGCATTATTCGGAAATCGGTTGAGTCAATTAAATCTGAAAATATTACCAAAGAAGAAATGATAAATGCAGCAAATAAAGCAGCAAAAGAAATCATTAAAAAAAGTAAAGACGAACTGACGGAAGATGAAATAGTATTAAGAGATGCAGAGGGTGATGACGGCCCAGGTGGAGGCACCAATATTGAAGGAACTGACTTGATTGTAAGAAGGATGACTGACGGCAAAGAGAAAACATTTAAACTAGTAAGCGAATATAAGTTTGACAAAAAAGGTACCAGGCTACTGATTGAAACTACCCCAAAAAGTAAAGACACAACCAGTATGGGTTATGTTTTGCTGTACAATCTTTCTTCGGAAAAAACAGATACGCTTATGCGTAATTTTAATGATGCAAAAAATTTCAGTTTTGATGATGCAGGAACGCAAATTGCATTTGTAGCTGAAAGAGACAGCAGCAAAAAATCATTACAGAAATTTTATAAACTCTGGTATTATACCAATGGGCAAGACAGCGCCAAAATGATTGCTGAAAGAAATACGGTTGGTATGCGGCTTGGTTTTACCATCAGCGATGAAGCAAGGATTGATTTTAGTAAAAACGGTAAAAACTTATTTTTTGGCACAACTTCTATCAAACCGGCAAAAGATACCACCCTGGTTGATTTTGAATTGGCCAGGCTGGATGTATGGCATTACAACGATGATTATTTACAGCCAATGCAACTAAAAAATTTAAGGAACGAACTGAACAGGAGCTATATGGCAGTGATGAAACCCGGCGATGATAAAATTATACAACTGGGCGCCGAAGACGCAGAAAACATAACGCTGGTTGATGAAGGTGATGCAGACTGGGTACTTGCTGAAAGTACATTGGGAAACAGGACAGCTATGCAGTGGGAAGGCAGGATGAAAACAACTGTTAATGCCATCAGCATAATTGATGGCAGCAGAAAATTGATAAAAGCAAATTCACTGGGCAACTTTACGCCTTCGCCCAAAGGTAAATTTGTGTATTGGTACGAACCTGATACAAAAACATATTTTACCTGGAGTGTTGCAAACGGATTAATAAAAAATATAAGTTCTAAAATTAACGAACCCATTTATGATGTAGAAAATGATGTACCCGATTATCCAAGGGCGGCAGGATTTACCGGATGGACTGCAGATGACCGATACATGCTTATCAATGATAATTTTGATATCTGGCAGGTAGATCCAAACGGTGTAGAACAACCTAAAAATATAACCAACGGTTTTGGCAAAAAAAATAAAACAAAATTTAATTATGTAAACCTTGATAGGGAAAAACGTTTTATTGATGCAAATGAAAATATTTTACTTCGCTCTCAAAATAAAACCAATAAATACGGTGGCTTTTTTACCAAACAGGTTAATACATTTACCGATCCTGTTAAGTTAACCGAAGGACCTTACAGTT
>DAOLYC010000402.1:0-2504 GCA_035425605.1 Ferruginibacter sp. | reverse complement strand
CTTTTTGCACTGCGTTGTTGTGAGTGGCGCCTTTTTGGATTTGGCATATCGCTTTATTTTAATTTTTAGTAATTGATTATTTTTTTGTTCTCTCTTTCTTACTTTTTTTAAATTGTTCTAAACCTTTCCACAATTGATTTGCATTGGTTTGCTCTTCTTTTGCCTCCATACTTTTTAGTTTTTCAAGTACATCTTTGTTGCATTTAGGGTTTCCCATTTCATCGGGGCTACAGAGTTTTTGTAATGGAAAACTTAGTAACACAAACTCATATATCCAGTTAGCAACATCTATATGGCTTTCGGTTCTGGAAATATAATACACATCGGGGTCTTCTTCCTGGGCATTCATTTCATCGGGGTTTTCAACAAGTTTTATCAACATGCTAAATTCATCCCAGATGTCCATATCTATTGTATTGCCGCAACGGTCGCAATGTACATCCGCTTTTCCTCCAATTTCAAACTTCAGTAACATAAAACTGCTCTTTTTGTCGAGCAAAAGTTTAATATTTGCTGTGCAATTGGTAAAATCAGGATCGCCTTTTTCAATAAAGAACTTATCGTTCACAGTATAATTAAACTCATGAACTCCCTGTTTTAACCCTACAAACGCTATCTCAAATTCCCGTTTAGCCGCCATGTGTCTGGTTTAAAGGACGGCAAAGGTAAGGTAATATTTGCAATTTTCTGGCTCAAAAATTAGTTTTTATATGCTTATTTGCTATTGCTTATTTTTATAACTAATATGAAACTGAAGAAATCGCTGTTATTTACGCTTGTACTATTGGTTATTGCAGTGTTGATACATTTTTATTCAGACAACCCAAACCGGGTAGAAAACCAATATTCTACAGCTTTTTACCCTTCATTTAGCAGTTTTTTGCGTTACCTTTTTGGATGGCTTCCTTTTAGTCTTGGCGATATTTTATATGGTACAATCATTTTATGGTTGGTTTGGGAAGTGCTGAAAAAAATTAAAACTGTTGCTAAAAGAAAATGGCTTTTTATATCAAACCAAAATGAAAATGCCAACTACGGCAATACTATTGCCAGAAATAAAATGCATCCCCATTATTTGCTAATAAGACTGCATAAAATTTTCAGAACAATTTTAGTAATTTATATTTTATTCAATTTGTTTTGGGGTATAAATTATAATCGTACCGGAATTGCCGATCAACTCGGTTTAAAATTGGATAAATACAGCGAACAGGATTTAAATTTAATAAACAGCTTGTTGATTGCCAAAGTAAATGCAAGTAAAACTGTATTGATAAACCAGCAGATGGCATATCCTTCCAATAAGGAGTTATTCAATAAAGTAAAAGATGCATATAATAATGTTGAAAAGGTTTACCCATTTTTAAAATATAAACCTGTTTCTTTAAAATCGTCAGTATGGAGTTGGTTTGGTAATTATATTGGCTTTACGGGTTATTACAATCCATTTACCGGTGAAGCCCAGGTAAATACACTTGTGCCAAAATTTATTCAACCTTTTACAAGTTGCCACGAAGTAGCACACCAGCTTGGCTATGCTAAAGAAATGGAAGCAAATTTTGTTGGCTATTTATCGGCTACGGCATCGGCTGATACTTTATTGCATTATTCCACTTACCTGGATCTTTTTATGTACAGTAACCAAAATCTTTTTGAAACCGATTCTGTTTCGGCTAAAAAATATAGAAAACAACTTATACCTGCTGTGGTTGATGATATAATTGAATGGCGATTATTTAATAAGAAACACAGTAGCCTGGCAGAGCCGGTATTCAGATGGATTTACGGTATTTATTTAAAACAAAACCAACAACCACAAGGCGTTTTAAGTTACGATGAAGTAACGGGTTTTATCATAGCTTATTATAAAAAATTTGGGAAGATATAACGGCACTGATAAGATAATGTTTGAAAAGTATAGAAAGCATTTTTTTAAAATCACATTCAAGTTATTGGTATTGATACAATGGAAATCTAAAACTTATTCTTCCACATCATACTTTCCACCGGTTTACTTATTTGACCACTGTATTTTGCATTTTTCTTTTCATTGTATTTTATGGCAATCTCTCCATCAACCGGAAAATAAATCAATTGACCTATAGGCATTCCGGCATAAACCCTTACTGGTTGTTTTACAGAAATCTCCAAAGTCCAGTTACCGCAAAATCCAACATCACCTTTACCAGCCGTAGCATGAATATCAATACCCAGGCGGCCTGTGCTGGACTTTCCTTCCAGAAATGGTACATGTGCATGGGTTTCGGTGTATTCCTCGGTTACCCCCAGGTAAAATTCGTGTGGATATAAAACTATACCTTCTTCAGGAATATCAAAATGCTCGATGGTATTATGCACTTTTGCATCCAATTCTTTATTTACATATCTGGCCAGGTGTTTTCCCAAATGCACATCATAACTATTACTGCCCAAGCAATCCCTGTCGTAAGGTTCTATTTTAATGGTGCCACTCCCTATTTCTTCTAATATTCGTGTATCGCTTA
>DAOLYC010000401.1:0-2505 GCA_035425605.1 Ferruginibacter sp. | reverse complement strand
CATTGGCATAAACGCCTTCGCTATTCTTATATCGTTCATCCTGTATAGCCCTTGCTTTAATTACACGCTCTCGTATGCTACTACTTTTTTCAAAATGCTTGGTCGATGAAAGCTCATTAAATGCCACAGGTGTTACTTCCACATGCAGGTCTATCCTATCGAGTAATGGCCCCGAAATTTTATTTAGATATTTTTGAACTGCACCCGGCGGGCAGGTACATTCTTTTTCGGGATGATTAAAAAATCCACAGGGGCAAGGATTCATAGAAGCAATTAACATAAACGATGCCGGAAAATCTAAAGCAACTTTAGCTCTTGAAATTGTAACACGCCTTTCTTCCATGGGTTGACGCATTACTTCTAAAACCTGTCTTTTAAATTCTGGCAGTTCATCTAAAAATAAAACACCATTATGAGCTAAAGAAATTTCGCCGGGTTGTGGATTACCTCCACCGCCAACAAGTGCCACATCCGAAATGGTGTGATGCGGACTTCTGAATGGTCTTTTTGAAATAAGTGTTGCATTCTCCGGGAGTTTACCTGCCACGGAATGTATCTTTGTTGTTTCCAATGCTTCCTGTAAACTTAATGGCGGCAGTATGGTTGGCAATCGTTTTGCCAGCATAGTTTTACCAGCCCCCGGCGGGCCAATTAAAATAGCATTATGCCCACCGGCTGCAGCAATCTCTAATGCTCGTTTTATATTTTCCTGTCCTTTTACATCGCAAAAATCAAATTCAAAATCTTTTTGTGCATTGGCAAATTCTTCTCGTGTATTTACAACGGTAGGTTGTATAAATGTTTCATCATTAAAAAATTCAATTACATCTTTTATATGTTCTACTGCATAAACATGCAGGTTGTTAACCATGGCTGCTTCTTTTGCATTTTGTTTGGGTACTATAAATCCTTTAAAAGCTTCTTTACGTGCTTGTATGGCAATAGGCAATGCGCCGGTGATGGGGCGAACCTCTCCATCGAGGCTTAACTCGCCCATAATAACATAGTCGGCTAATTTTTCGGGATTATTAATTTGTTCTGTTGCTCCCAATGTACCAATGGCTATTGGTAAATCAAAAGCTGAGCCCGATTTTTTGATATTGGCTGGAGCAAGGTTTACCACCAGTTTTGTACGAGGCATATAAAGCTTGTTGCTTTTAATGGCACTCTCAACTCTTTGTAAACTTTCTTTTACGGCATTATCGGGTAAACCAACTATATAATAATTTTTACCCTGGTTGTTTACACTTACTTCAACTGTAATTGTAATTGCTTCTACTCCGTAAACAGCGCTACCAAAAGTTTTAACCAGCATGGGTATGAAATTTTTTTAAAGTTAGAAAAACTTTTATTGGATGTAAGAAAAAATTACCGGGAGCAAATGAGATACCGAAATGAGTTTACATGGGCAAATACAATATGTTGAATACTTTGTTTGAAAACTATTGCTTATCACATTTTCTCCAGCATATCCACCACACCTTCTCTTTTTAAAATGAGATATCCCAGCCTATCGTTGCTGATACCATCTTTTAAATGGTAACTGAAATGCAATTGATCGTTTATTACAGAAGTTTCAAAATATTTAAAATCAATATTTGGATATTTTTTCAGCTCTTCACCAATTTCATACAGATGAGTAGAAAGTATAAACAAAGAGTTCTTCATTTTTAATAAACCTTCAATTACCGTACTGCTGCACTTCATGGCATCCTGAACATTGGTGCCTTTAAAAAGTTCATCAATCAGTATCAGCCATTTTTTACCATCACTTACTTTAATGATTGTGTTTTTAATACGGTGTACTTCGTTATAAAAATAACTTTCGCCTTTGGCGATATTATCAACCACATTAATATTGCTCAGCATTCCATCAAATAAAGTAAGTTTCATTTGTTTTGCCGGTACACCCATGCCTGCATGAGCAAGAAAAACAGCAGCGCCTACTGATCTTATAAAAGTACTTTTGCCAGCCATATTGGCGCCGGTTAAAAAAAGAAAATTTGTTTTTTGATTCAGCGTTACTTCGTAAGCAACTGGTTCCTTCACTAATAAATGATAAAGGCCTGCTGTTACTAAAACCGGTTCGTTATTTTGTACAAATTGCGGAAAAACCAACTCAAATTTTTGTACTGCCATAGCCATGCCATACCAGGCATCTATTTTTGCATACAGCACTACCAGGTCGAGCATATTGTGTTTAAACCCATACCGTATGAAGTATGCCAGTTGCAGTTTTTGGGCATTCGATAGTTCATCGCTGTTTTTAAATTTGTCAACAACTGCAAACTGTTCTTTGCTGATGATACGTTCAATGGAATTTAATACTTTTTGCAATGGATCCGGAATATTTTCAACGGTAAAAAGTTTTAATAAAACCTTAAATCCTTTTATAAAATCAAAACAATGTTTTGCCGAATAGGTAACCAGGGCAAAATCGGGTCCATGCAGTAATTTATAGCTGTATGTTTCCATTGCAGATGGGTGAGCCGGTATGAGACTGAT
>DAOLYC010000400.1:0-2543 GCA_035425605.1 Ferruginibacter sp. | reverse complement strand
TCCATTGTTGTTAAAAGTAAATGTTGCAAAAGGATTACAAGTGTATGCCGGGCCGCAGGTTTCATATTTGGTAAGAAGTACATTAAATGCAAAACTTGGTGTGCTGGGTATTTCAATATTTAATAAAGGCATAGGCATTACCGATAGGTTTAATAAAGTTGATCTTGGCATTACCGGTGGTATTGGCTACCAGTTTGATAATGGTATAAACTTACAGGCTGGCTATGATTATGGATTAACTAAATTAGATAAGAACAATAATTATGCAGCTTATAACCGGGTAATAAAAATTTCACTAGGCTATTCTTTTTAGGTTGATGAGCAATCAATAAGGAGCGTTATCATTTTTATGGTAACGCTTCCTTTTAACTAAAATCTAATTTTCCCTACATTTGCAGCCCGGCTTCATTTTTAATTCTTTATTGGTAAAGTAGAAGCCTCATAAAAAATTTGCTTTTGTGATGCTAATTAAACAATGCTTCACAACAACTTTATTAAAACAAAAATGTGTTTTTAAATGGGAAGAATATTTGAAGTAAGAAAAAGCGCCATGTTTGCCCGTTGGGATAAAATGGCTAAAAATTTTACCCGTATTGGAAAAGAGATAGCCATTGCAGTAAAAGCAGCCGGCCCCGATCCTGAAAATAACCCCGCTTTGCGAAGGTGTTACCTTAATGCCAAGGCTTGTAATATGCCTAAAGACAGGGTGGAAGCAGCCATAAAAAGGGCAATGGGGAAAGATACCAGCAATTATGAAGAGATTATGTACGAAGGGTATGCACCACATGGCATCGCCGTATTGGTAGAAACTGCCACCGACAACCCTACCCGTACAGTTGCCAATGTAAGGATGCATTTTACTAAAGGGCATGGATCGCTGGGCACAACCGGTAGTGTGGCTTTTGGATTTACACACATGGCAGAGTTTAAAATAAAAAATGAAGGCGTTGATGCAGATGAACTGGAACTTGACCTGATTGATTCTGGATTAGAAGAAATTGGAGAAGATACCGAAGGACATATTATAATACGTACCCCGTTTAATGAATATGGTAATATGAGTAAAGCCCTTGAAGATAAAAAAATTGAAGTAGTGAGTGCTGAGCTAACCTGGATACCTTCAAATACGATGGAATTAAATGAAGAACAAAGCAACGATGTTTTAAAACTGGTAGATCATTTAGAGCAGGATGATGATGTGCAGAAAGTGTATCATAATCTTAAATAATTTTATTGTATAACTTACATTTGATTTTGTTTGTACAATATATTAAATAGTAGAAATCCATCTTACTAGAGTAGACATCCCCAAACAAAGGATGGAATGGCTGATTCAATAACAAACCACTACCCCGCAGTTATATTTGGTATGCAGGTATCAATTTTTTATACCCTCTTTTAAAGAGGAAAAAGTTTTGTTTATTTTGATAAAACAAATAAACTCAAATTATTTACAAAGAAATATTTTATATATCATCCCTTGATTCTTTCTTTGTTGTCTTAGCATAAAATAAAGGAAGGCTAAGTTTATATTTTACCGCAAGTAAGCGTATAAAAACTATAAGCAGTATGCAAATAATTTTTGCCACATCATTATCTATGTTGCTGTTTCTTAAAACAAAATAAAAAAGGCCGCCAATAATACTGGCAAGGGCATAAATCTCTTTTCTAAAAACCAATGGTACATTGTTTAGTAGTACATCACGTATTACACCGCCAAAGCTTGCAGTAATAGTTCCAATGGCAATACATACGCCTACACTAAAATCCAGTTCAATGGCTTTTTCAATACCTATGATGGTAAAAAGCCCCAGGCCCAGGGCATCAAATAAAAATAAAGTTCTGTTGAATTTTTTTAGCCATTGGTCAAATAGCATAGTACCAATGGCTGCTGAAAAAATAACCAGTGTGGCTGTTCCGTTACGCAACCAACCAACAGGCAGGTTACCAATCATTATATCTCTTAAAGTACCTCCGCCAATGGCCGTAACAAATGAAAGAATAAGCACACCAAATGGATCAAGCTTTTTTTCCATGGCAAAAAAAGCGCCAGATACGGCAAAAGAAAAAGTTCCCAGAATATCTATTATTTGTAAAAAACCAGGGTTTATCATAAAAGGCGATATATAATCATTACCACTTTATTCCTGCATCATATCCTTAATTACAGCCACTACATCTTCTGCATTGGGTTTACTGAAATAATCACCATCGCTTCCATAAGACGGCCGGTGAGCTTTTGCTGTTAGGGTTCTGGGCGAAACATCTAAATGCCTATATCCTCCCTGTTCTTCCATCACTTTATTAAACATGTAGGCAGCAGCGCCACCAGGCACATCTTCATCTATAAAAATTATACGGTTTGTTTTTTTAAGCGATTCTACAATTGAATGATTAATATCGAAAGGCAATAACGTTTGCACATCCACTACTTCGCAACTGATGCCCAATTTCTCAAGCGTTGCTGTAGCTTCTACAACTATCCGCAGGGTTGATCCATAAGTTACCACCGTTACATCGGTTCCTTCTTTTACAATTTCAGG
>DAOLYC010000399.1:0-2562 GCA_035425605.1 Ferruginibacter sp. | reverse complement strand
TTGCCGCCTATTAACACGCCGGTGCTGCCTAATATAATTGTATCTGGCGGGCCTGTGCAAGTACACATATCGCCCATTACTGCAGCAGGCATACCACCTATAAGTACAGTTGGGCAACCAGGCCCAATAACCGGACCACCAACATGTGGCACCACACCTGTTACCATCGGGCATACATGCATATCTGTTAATCTTGCGGCCGGTTTACCCATAGTTGTTTATTTAAAAAATGTTCTTTCTTTTTTTTGCTGTTCTTTCGTTTCGGAAATTGTTTGTATCTCTTGCAGATCATTTCCCAAAAAAAATATTTTATCTAAAGACAAAATTTCCGATTGCAACTTTCCTCGTTTTAATGAATATTGAATTGCTGAAATCTTTTCTAAATCGGGTATATAAAAATTCTTTATTTCATCAAAAAAAAAGTTGAGTTGTTCGTATGTACTGCCTTTAAAAAACCGAACTAATACTCTTGCATCCCAAAATCTGAAATAATTTTCCTGGCCGTTTTTTTGCTGGTAAATAAAATGCTGCAAATGTAGTAGCAAGTTGGCTGTTGTTATATCCGATTCAATTGCAACAACTGCTTTAAGTGAAAAATCTGCATCAGTAAGATTATAAAAAAAACGCTCATCTACACTAAATAAATAGGGTGCCACATCAAATAAATGTTCGTCTTTAGTTCCAGTAAAAAGAGAATGATTTATGGTATATGCCTTTTGCAGTTGGTTTAAAGTGTATAACCCATTTAACGCAGTATCGTAAAGAATATACATCATTTTGTGCTTTTTTTTGCATGGTTGGTATTAATTGATCTTTACTATGGCGCCTGTTAAAGAAGCCATGGCGCCTCCTTTAAATTCTGCAGTGGTAGAACCTTCAAAAGTTGCTGTTAAACCTTTGGCCTGTAATTTAGTTTTACCATCAATATCAACAGTCATGCCTTCCATTTTTAGTTCCTGTGTTCCATTAATTTCAATTTTTTGAGCATTTAGTTTCAAAGCCTGGTCGGCTTTAATTTCAATTGTATCGGCCGAGTGGATGGTTAGTTTTTTACCGTTTTTTTCAAAAATAATTTCTGCAATTAGCGATCCTCCGTCTTTTAATTCTATTTTAAGCGATTCTGAATTTTTAAACGCTATCATTGATCCGTCATTATCGCCTTTCAATGATTGTATCTTCATTTCCGGATCATCTTTTTTCTTAAACTCAATGATATTCTTATCTTTTTTATTTTTATAATTATCCATAAATCCCATGGTAGCTTCATCTTCATTGATCTCAATTCTACGGCCGGTTTTTGTACCAATTACTTTTACATGGTTACCTTCATGTGCATTGCCCGATTTATTGTTCTCAGTAAACATTCCTCCCAATACATAAGGTCTTTCAGCATGGTTATCTAAAAAAGCAACCAAAACTTCATCATTAATTTCGGGCAAAAATCTAAAACCTCTGTCTTTACCACCATGTGGTGTAATCACATTCAGCCAGGGTGTACTTTCACCAGACTGTTGCCAGGGAAAATGAACTTTTATTCTGTCTAAACCATCAGCATCTTCATTATTTATAACTTTGGCCATTTGCGATTGGCATATTGGAACAGAAAAAGGATTTGTGTATGGCGGTACTTCTGCTTCGGCAGGCAAGGCAACAAACTGATTCCTGTAATTATCATCTGTACTTACGCTATGGTGAATTTCAGTAATAATATATTCGCCATTGCTGTTTCCGGCTTCATCAATCAGTTTTATTTTTCCGGCCAGTTTTATATTGCAGTTATTACTTTGCGCCCTAACTACCACTGCATTTGACGCTGCTGCTTTTTGGCTAAGTACGCTCATATCGGTAAGTAACTGTTGTGTTGCTGCAGCCGTTATGTTTGTATTAGACTGGCTACTCCCATAAGCTGTTTCGCCAGCATGTTGGGCTGCACCAATATAACCATCTGCATTATTATTTTGAACCTGGTGCGTTAGTTCTTCACCGCTATGCCTGTTAAAAGCAGTTATATTTATTGGCGATCGAACCAGTTTTGCAGATATATCAAGGTTGGTTACATCTTGTCCCTGGTTTAAAGTTACAGCATCGTCGGATGGAGTTTTCAAAACCATTTCAGTTCCGTTGTAATACAGCCATTCTCCATAACGTACTGCCATCATCCTTAAAAACGAAAATGCAGTTTGGTTATATTGTACCGTGTAAAATAATTCGCTGTTATTGGAGGGAGAAAGATCTAAAGTAGTACCTGAAGTGTTATTTACAGCATTAAAAATATCAGTGATATTTTTTTTATAAAACGATCTGCATTCCGGAACCTGGTTAAGTTTTTCAAACAAGCCTTTGCCGCTAATTTCGTACGATACACCGATACTATCCTGATTATTACAGGAAATGGCATAAATAATACCTTTAAATGTAAAATTAGCACCAATGGTTATGTTTACCTCTTTGCAAAGGTTATTGTTGTAAAAAGAAACCTGTGCCGATAATGAAACCTCACCCTCTGGTTGTCGCCAGGTAAAATGAAAGGAATTTACATCGGCCAGGTGCTGGTTGATAGTA
>DAOLYC010000398.1:0-2574 GCA_035425605.1 Ferruginibacter sp. | reverse complement strand
AATTTAAAAGTTCTACTACATTTTATCTATCGCTGCACGTTTTGCTTCATATTCACTTGCTTTGGCAGCATTGCCAGCACTTTTATATGCATGTGATAATATCTCGCAAGCCAGTTTGTAATTTGTTTTATCAGAAAATTTATATTCTTTTAAAGCAGCAAGTTGCTTAACAGCTTCTTCACCGTAAGGTATAGCATCTGAAAGTGCTTGTTTGCTTAATGCATTTAATTCATTTTTACGTTTTACTTCTTCCGGCTTTGTACCTTTTATCCTGCCAGCCATTTCCTGGTTTTCGTAAGAATTACTATAATACAAGTTTGCCATCTGTAAATTTGCTTCAATAGTAGATTTTATAGCAATTGCTTTCTTAAATAATTCGGGAATTTTCTTTTTATAAGCATTAATATCTTTACCTTTTGAATCTGCCGAGTTAATGAACCTGTCAATCTCAATGGCATAGTTATAAAATACCATATAGTTATCAGGCAACTGTGTGGTAAGTTCTTCATATTTGTTCAATAGCGCTTCATTTTCTAATCCCTCTGTTGTATAATCAATTTCCATACTTTCCCAATAAGCTTTATCTATCGGGTAAAATTTCTTGGCTGCTGCCAGGTATTTGTTGAACAGTTCCGTATTTTTTTCTTTCTTATATTTCTGTAACAATTCATCATAAGCGCCTGCATATTTTTCATCACCCAATCCTGCATCAGCAATTTTTTTATAATAATTTAGCGTTTCGTCTTTCTTCTTTAATTCATTTGCCAGTACTGCCAGGTTCCAAACAATATCAGTATCATGTCCCGAAAATTTAAGCCCCTGATAGCCTGAAAGGTTTTTGTTGTAGATATAGTCATGCACATCAAGCGCCTTCTTAAATTCGTTATATGATTCTTCGTAATTTTTATTGTTATACGTCTTTATTCCCAAATCATAAAAACCATAATAAGTGTTATAAACAGTAGCATTCGATTCCGCTACTGTTAATGGAGCGGCAGGATCTAATTCTGCATACTTTTTTATTGCATCAAAAGCTCCCTGGTAAAGTGAAGTGCTTTCATTCATCGGTTTTGTAGTATCCCTGCCAAGTGCACTATATAAATAAGCTTTATAATACCAGCCTTCTGGTTTTGATGCATTCTTTTCAACCGACAGGTAACTGTCGAGCATAGGTTTTGCCTTATCATATTTTTGCAGCAATATTGTTTTTTTTATTTCATCAAAATCCTGGCTAAAGCTGTGCAAAGCCCCTAAAACCAATGCAAATAATAATAAATATTTCTTCATGCTTTTAATTTTTGTTTGTGTTATAAAGATATAGATTACAGATGTAATTTGCCTGTTTTTTTCATAAATCATGCCAGTTTATATTAAACCTAATTTTACTAATATTTACACCTTCAAAGTTTAATAAACTGCCGTAAATTACGGTTTCATTTTATTAAAATTGATCTCTCAGGAAAGCATACAGCAAATACTTAGCCGCATAGATATTGTGGAAATAGTTGGCTCTTTTGTTAAATTAAAGAAAAGAGGCGCCAACTACCTTGGTCTGTGCCCTTTTCATAACGAAAAAACCCCCTCTTTTACCGTATCTCCATCAAAAGAAATATATAAATGTTTTGGTTGTGGCCGAAGTGGCAACAGTATTAGCTTTTTAATGGAAGCAGAAAAATACAGTTATGTAGAAGCGCTTAGATGGCTGGCTGCTAAATATAATGTAGAAATTGAAGAGAGCGAAACAAGCCCCGAATATAAACAGCAGCAACAGGTTGCCGACAGCTTATACATCATCAACAATTTTGCACAAAAATATTTTACTGATGCATTATTTAATTTGGAAGAAGGGCAGGATATTGCTTTGAGCTATTTAAAGGAAAGAGGCTTTAGAGAAGATATCATTAAAAAATTTCAATTAGGGTATAATAGTGAAGCAAGAGATGGTTTTACAAAAGCTGCTTTAGCTGCACACTATAACCTTGAATATTTGCAAAAAACCGGGCTTGTAAATGTACGTGATGGTAATGCTTATGATAATTACAGGGGACGAATAATTTTTCCAATACATAACCAAAGCGGAAAAGTGTTGGGTTTTGGTGCCAGAATCATTAAGAAAAATGATAAAGCACCAAAATATATTAATACCCCAGAAAATGAAATTTATGTAAAAAGCAAACTTTTATACGGCTCTTATTTTGCCAGGCAGGCTATTGACAAAGCCGATGAATGTTTGCTGGTAGAAGGATATACCGATGTGGTAAGCCTGCACCAGGCAGGTATTGAAAATGTTGTTGCAAGTGGCGGCACATCACTTACACCCGATCAGTTACGATTGATAAAAAAATATACAAGTTATCTAACCATCATTTACGATGGAGATAGTGCCGGAATTAAAGCTGCATTGCGTGGACTTGACCTGGCGCTGGAAGAAAGCCTAAACGTAAAACTGGTATTGATACCCGATGGGGAAGATCCCGACAGTTATGTAAATAAAATAGGCCCCGTTGCATTTATTGAATTTATAAAAAACAATAAAAAAGACTTCATCTTATTTCAACTTGAAATTACTTTAAA
>DAOLYC010000397.1:0-2589 GCA_035425605.1 Ferruginibacter sp. | reverse complement strand
ATAATAAAGCAGTGTAGTGGGTGCACTTAATCCATTACCGGCATAAGACATGTTGCCGCCGCCCCAGTCAAAAAAAGTAATTGTGGTATCTTTTGTCCAGCCGCTGGCTGCATTGGTGGCATGTACTACTACCGGACCTCTAAAATAACTTACATTACTACCTGCAGTTTTGTTTTGGCTACCCATTTGCAAATACAATTTATTTGCCGAAGGTGAATTCCAGTTTACTGTATTTATAGGATTACCTATGCCACCAACGGCCGTAGTGCCTTTGCCTGAGCCTCCAACATAGTCATCAAAAAATGCAGAAATATCGGTACCAAGTTCAGCATTAAAATAATTTTTTAATGAATCGGTTGTTGCCGATTTGCCTTTCATGTTCGTTTGATAATCGGTACAAGCTTTAAAAAATTTTGTATCGCCGGCAAGCGCTCTAAGCATCGAAACAACCATACAACCTCTTTCATAAACTGTAGAACCATAATCGCTATTCCAAATCAAATTTGAAGTAGCCATGTAACTGTCGGGTATCCAGGTACTGGCAGCGTTAAGGCTAAGTGCCGAATTTTTAAAACCATTTAATGTTGAGTAAGCATTGATACCAACCGATGGCACCAATTCACCGGCAAGCGCTTCACTATATCTTGCAAAACCTTCGGCCAGCCATAGATCGTTCCAGGTAGAAAAAGTAACATTATCGCCAAACCACTGGTGCATCAGTTCATGTGTAAGCGTTTTTACATTAAATTGAGATGTAGCAATTGCTGAAAAGGTTTGATGCTCCATACCGCCTGCACCTAACAGGCCGTCATAAAATCCATGCTTCTCCAACTTAAATGGATAATCGCCAAACTTGTTACTAAAGGCAACTAAAACAAGATTAATCATATCCATAGTTGCCACTTTTGTACTCTTGTTAGCGGGGGTTGTATTTGCTAGCAGGTAATATACAACAGGAGTCATCGTTCCATTTATATTTACCGAACGATGATACCTTGTAAATTTTGCAACTGATATTGCTACTAAGTAAGAAGCTATTGGATAATGGGTTTTAAAAATAAAACGCCTGGTGGTAGAGCTGGTCATGGCTGAATCAATAAGTATACCATTGCTGGCAACCCAAAATGTATCATTAGTGGCAGTTACCCAGGGCACGTTAACAATAATATCCATTGAGTCAATCTTATCCTGCATATCGGCCTTACAAGGCCACCAATCTCTGTCTTCGTAAGATTCTGATAAAGTATTAATATACCTGTTGGCACCAGAACCTCCAGCCTGATAGCCCTGTGCAGCCCCTGAAACTCCAGGGGGCGTGCCTGAATAAGTTATAGAAACAGAATCTAAAGTATTTATTGCTACAATAGTTGTGGGCAAAGTAATATTTACAATATTTACAGCGCCTGAGCCAGGAAATGATTTAGTGCAGGCAGTACCGTGATAGGTTACCACCAGCGATACATTATTAAATGAATTTTTGTTTAAATCGAAATTGAGAGTAGAAACATTAGCCTGCGTGGTTTTAAAATAAGTAGTTACTGTACCGGAAATATTTTTTCCTGATCTTGGATCAATGGTCCAATTGCAACGCTGATAAACTACATTGATATTTGCACCGGTTCCACTTTGGCCGGTTGAATTTTGAGTTTCTGTTGGTTCATGATCCTGCGCAAATATGCTGCTGCTTAAAAACAATAAGATGGCAGTAATACTAATCTTGATTCTCATCAGGTTAATTGGTTTTATGGTTTTATAGTGGATATTGTTATTTTTAAACGTATATGTTATATGAAAATTGCTTATCCATTAAACGTATTTGTAAATTTTATTTACGAATATGACTTAGAAATTTAACTACGTAGTTATACGATACCAATTTTATACAAGACAGGCTTGCATTTGAGAGAATTTTGTTTCAAAAAAGTGAGTAGTATTGCCTTTGTACCATCAAATTCTAATACACTGCAATAATATTATTTACACTCCGTTAGTAAGCTGTATAAAATCCTATTTTGTGAAAAAAATTTACTTAACTATTGCCTTTACATGGGCTGTTTTTTCTTGTTTTGCACAACTTACTGTTACAACCAATCCTTCCAGTGCAAGTGTGTGTGCAGGTAATTCTGTTACAATTACTGCTTCGGCTGTGCCTGTTAGTTATACTGCTTCGGCCATTGCAAATAACCCATACGATCCTTTTAATTATGTTACAACAGTTTTAGTAGATCAGCTAAACAGCATCATTGAACCATTAAGCACAGGCAGCCTTGATGATGGCAGGTGGGATAATATAACATTACCTTTTTCATTTAGATTTTACGGAAATGTTTTTAATACTGTAAACATAAGCACTAACGGATGGGTAGGATTGGGAAGCTCCAATACAACCACCACAGGCCTTGGCGTTTCATTGCCCAATGCTGCGGCACCAAATAATGTAATTCATGCAATTACTAGCGACCTTACTTTTGCCGGAACTTCGAACCCTGCCGTACTTCAATATTTTGAAGAAGGCGTTAGCCCAAACCGTAAGTTTATTATTGATTACAGCAACATTACTTTTTTTTCGGCCAGTGGCACTGCCAATGT
>DAOLYC010000396.1:0-2602 GCA_035425605.1 Ferruginibacter sp. | reverse complement strand
AATGGCATAGTTTACAAAATTCTGGTACTCGTCGTTATAAAAACTTAATACATCTAACTGGTTTTTAAACTGTGTATAATACCCGTTTAGCCTTATTTTTAATTTTGGAGCATTCATCACGTAACCAACTTCGGTTGAAAGTATTTCTTCAGATTTAAGGTTATCCTGTACAAAATCCCTTGTTCGTGGAGCTATAAATGCATTTTCGAAATATGGAGCCCTGGAACCATAAGAGCCATTTGCAAAAACATAATTACGACCATTAATTTTATAAGTTAATCCACCTTTAATACCCGAGTTATAAAAATTATAAGTGGATGATTTACCATATGAATCATTGGGGAATAAACCTGTTCTTACATTTCCATACCTAAAGAAACTGGTATAAGAATGTTCTGTTGCCACAAAAATATCAATCTTGCGGAATTTGAAAACACCCTGTAACCAAACCGAGCCTTTTGAAATACTGAGGTCGTAATTATATCCCAATTTATCACCAACTTTTACAATTCGATTAGGATTGTTAAGGTCGTTTTGGCCGGCATCAGGGTTTGTAGGAAAATCCCTTTCGCCAAACTGGTTTATATCAACATAAAAATCGCCGCCAAGTAAATCATCTACTTTTTTATAATAATGATTTTTTTGTGACTGGTAAGTTATACCTGCAGTAAAAATAATGTTTTCGGTTACCGATGTGTTTAATGTACTGTTGAAATTATATTTAGTGGTATTAATTATCCTTTCCTCAATAATATAATGCGATCTGCGGCCTGCTACATCATTACCGGCAATACCGTTTGCATTGTGTATAACATCATAAGATCCGTAATTGGTTTGGTATAATCCATCCCAGTTTAACTGACGTTTGTTTACATTGCTTAATAATTCCTGGCGAATCTGTTCGGCAAATACGGGATCATCCTGGTAGCTGGGCAGGTATCTGTAATAATCTGGCCTGGGGTCGGCAGCATTATACCAGTCAAGCCCAGTTACACTTCTATTACCAAATGTTACAGAAGCAGAAGATAATAAAGAAGATTTATCAGATATTTTCCAGTCGTGTGTTAATATGCCAATTGGTTGAAAAGATTTTGCCACACTAGCATTTCTTTTTTTACCGTTTTGATAACCCCAGTTAGGATTGTAATACACATCGTTGGCAATATCAGTCATTTCTTTAACAGAAGCTCCCTGGCGACCATTTTCGGTTGGAGTGGCAAAAGCTGCAAATGACAGTAGGTGCCTGTCGTTAAAACGCTTATCAACGGCAGCATAAAACGACCATCCATTATAATATGTACCATCTGCATAACCTTCGTTTGCCCAACGGCGTGAGCCAGAAAAACTGAAAGCCCATCCTTTTTTATTTAGTCCTGTTGAATGGGTAACCATGATGCGATTAGAGTAATTACGATTTGAAGCGGCATAATTGATACTGGTTTGTTTACGCTGATGCGATGCCCTTGTATCAAAATTAGTAAGGCCACCCAAATCGCCAAATGCAAATGTAGAAGATTTTAAACCCAGGGTAGACTCCCGGTTTCGTAATACATCATTTAAGCCACCCCATTGGCCGTAAGGTGTAAATCCATTATCCAGGTTTTCCATGGGGGCGCCATTGATGTAAGTATTAAATTCATTGGCATCGTAGCCCCTGATACGAAAACGTACGGCACCAAATTTAAATGTAGCGGCATTTAAAAATGGATCACGACCTGCACCCAATTGCGATGAAATATTTTGTGAACTTACGTCCTGTTCCTCACTTTCATCTAAGGATATAGTTGGGATATTGTCATCCTGGTTTTCACTCAAAATTTCGGTAATTGTAGTATCCGGATTTATTTTGGGTGCCGGAGGTTTTACTTCCTGCGAAAAAGCAATCGGTAAAAATGCACCAGAAAACAAAGTCAGAAGAAAACAATGTTTAATTTTTGTCATATAGTAATTTTGTTAAAAAAAGTTAACAAATGTACCTCTTTATAGCATTTTTTGAACATAAAAGTTTACAGTTAACATATTAGTCATATTAATATTCCTTTAATCTGAACGAGTTAAATAACTTTGCCCACACTTATATAAAAAAATTATGCATAAAATTTTCATTACAGTTTCAGTTACATTTTTTTTATTTACAACTGCTGTTTCGCAAAAAGCTCAATACCGACCTGCCATTATTGGGTTTTATAACTGCGAAAATTATTATGATACGGTAAATAACCCCATTGTGGATGACGAGGAATTTTTACCTAACAGTGAAAGGCATTATGACTCTCATATATTTTTAGATAAAGTTGACAGGCTTACTACAGTAATGTCGCAATTGGGTACAGATATAAACCCCGATGGATTTGCTTTACTTGGAGTAGCAGAAATTGAAAATGACACAGTTTTAAACACCCTCACCCATAGTAAAAAATTAAAAAGCCGGAATTTAAAATTTGTACATTACGACTCACCAGATAAAAGGGGCATAGATGTAGGATTACTTTATAATCCAAAATATTTTAAACCGATTTATAGTAAACCTTTTTTTGTAAAACTTCCAGGGGGGTCAAAAGAATCATATTTTACCCGTGATGTATTATATGTAAAAGGAATA
>DAOLYC010000395.1:0-2607 GCA_035425605.1 Ferruginibacter sp. | reverse complement strand
GGAAGTAGTCTTACTATTAAGCCAACTGTAGTACTTGATATTAAAAGCCGCCAGCAATAAACCCATGCAACTAAAAGTATCCATAACAGAGGTCGTTTTTATTTTGAACACTAATGTTAACAATTGTGAGGATGCTAACTGTATTAATTCATGGAGTAAAAAATATTTTATTTCAATACTTAATAAAATTGTAACTAACTACTAAACTTAAAAACATGAAGAGGATATGCTTATTCTGTATGTTGTGTGTTATATCTTTTTCAACTTTTGCACAACTAAAAATTGATAATGCAATACTTCTAATTCAATCTGGAGCTACGGTAACTGTTCAGGGCGATGTTGCTAGTAATGTAGATATATTGGGCACCGGCCTTATGCAATTAAAAGGGAGTGTAAATCAAAATATTGATATGGGTGGTTTTACAATCCCCAATCTGGAAATTGATAATGGCGCTAACGCTACCTTGTTAAGTGATGCCCGTATTGGTAGCAGCATGACTTTTACAAACGGTAAAATTATTTTAGGGGATTTTAATGTGCGGCTCTCTGATGTGGCTACCAGCAGCGGTGCAGGGGCTGGCAAGTTTTATGAAACTACAGGAACGGGTCAGCTTCAAAAAGAAATTACATCTGACCTGACCGGCTACAGTTTACCCTTGGGTATTGGCACCAATTACTATCCTGCATCCATTACTACAACAGGTACATATATAAGTGCCAAGGTTGGTGTACAGGCAAAAAACGGAGCAGATCCTAATAAGCATCCTAGGAGTACAGATTATCTGAACTTGTATTGGCCCATTAACCAAAGTGGTATAAGTGGCATTGTGAATGTAAATGGTAATTACAATACAAATTTCTCAGGCACTGAAACAGAGTTGAGGGGCATATTTTGGAATAATGGAACTAATGAATGGACGCTTACCGGTTGCAACATCAATACTACAACCGATGAAGCATCAGCCAACATTGCAGGTAATGGTGATTTATATGCGATGAACCGTTTTGTACTCAGCAAGATGAAAGTATTTCTGCAAGGCGCTTTTAATGGCACAAATATGAATGATAATCTGAGGAAGCCTTCAAATCTGATTCCCTTGTCTGACCCTTATCGCACTGCACCATACAACACTAACTTCGCTCATGTAAATAATTCAGATTCAGAAGTAGCAAACGCTTCAGTTTTTAATAACGCTTTAAATTCAGATGATGATATCGTTGACTGGGTCTTTCTGGAACTTAGAGATAATAGTGAACCAAACCCCGGAAAGCATATAGTGCAAACCAGGTCTGCGTTGGTACAGCGTGATGGCGATATTGTAGATATTGATGGTGTAAGCCCTGTCTATTTCAAAAATATTGATGCAGGTAGTGCTTATGTTTTGGCGGTACGTCATCGCAATCACCTGGGTATAGCCACCGATCCGGTAGCCAATCTGCAGAGTCTGGATTTGGCTGTTACCGGGACAACCGATTTTACAACAATGGCAGATACTCAAATTTTTGGCCCTGCTACTGCTTTTACAACTATTGGTGGAAAAAGTTTGCTATGGGGAGGTAACAGTAGTTATGCATTATTTACCGGTACGCAAAGAGTTGCATTTATAAACCCCGGAAATGACAAAGATTATATTCTGGTAAATGCTTTAAGTAATAATCCGGCAGGATCTATAACAAATACATATCATGTTGCTGATCTTAATATGAATAGAACAGTAAGATTTATCAATCCTCAAAACGATAAAGATTTTTTGTTGATAAATGTACTGAATAACAACCCCGGTACTACCCGGCTTCAATCATTACCAAAATAAAAATTACTAGTATGAAAAAATACCTTTTTGTTTATCTGATATCTTTTGTTTGCATTCAAACTTGTTTTGGCCAAACCATTCAGGCTTCTATTGGTGCAGGTTCTTCTCCCAATAAAGTAATTATTTATTTAAAAACAAATGTTACTCAAACACCGGCTGTGTTTTCAACGTTACAATTTAACCTTGCTATTCCCAATACTATTTCACCTGTCCCTTCTGTTAGTGCTGTAAGTTTAGCCTTCACAGGGGTAAACTGGATTGTGGCAACTCCTTATGATGAAGATGGTATGTGGAATTATAATATTTATACAGCAGCGGCAGGTTATTCATTACCGGTAACAACTAATACTGAGTTTCAAGCATTGGAAATATCTTTTCAAGGAGGACCCGGGGGAGTGCCAACAGATGTGGTAAGACTTACCTGCTTGCCAGATGGAGGAATAGTATCAGGGAGCGGCTACTTTTTTTGTTCCGGTACTTTAGATTCTGATGGCAACAATTTATTTTATGACAGAGATGGTGCTGGTCCTGAAGTTGTAGTAACAAACGGTAACAGTTATAATTCTGGGGGTTTTCCAGTAGGAGATTTCACTTCTGTTGCAAGATTTACAACTGGCATAGTACTTCCGGTTTCGTTTTCTTCATTTAATGTACAATGTACAGATAAAGGCGCTTTGATTACCTGGTCCACTGAATCAGAATCAAACAGTGAAAAATTTGAAGTTCAACAAAGTATTAATGGAACAGATTGGAAAATAATCGGAACTATAAAGGCAGCAGGTAACAGCACTCA
>DAOLYC010000394.1:0-2617 GCA_035425605.1 Ferruginibacter sp. | reverse complement strand
ATTATGTTGTGAAATGATAACATTTGCATAGGGTATTGTTATATTTTTTTGATTAAATATTGCCCCTGATATGATAGATTGTGAAAATAGGCTTGGTGTAAAAGAAATCAGTAAGATACTTAATGAAAGCTTCATTTTGTTATTTAGATAGGTCGATGGGATTGTATGGTTTGTTAGGACGTACAACTTGCACACCATTCGAATTATTAGTTACAGAGATACCGTTACTTCTAAGATATTCAACCAGGTTCTGGGAAAATAATTTTCTCTTTTCCCGGTACAAACTTTTAGAAATAAACAGTACATTGGAATAGGGTTTAAATCCGCTGGTAACAGTATTCGGTGTATTTAATTCCATGCATTCAAATACAAACTGTTTTTTGTCATCATTTGCTTTTAATATTAAACCAGGCAGCCCAATTAGTAACCAAGGTCCTTTTGAAATTGGTATATTAACTGCAAACCATGCCTCCCAATTGCGGCCTTTATATGTAGCTGTTGCCTTTTGGCAAATTTGATTTAAAATAGTAACAGTATCTGCAGCGATCTTCCATTCAGGAATTTCTGTATTTTCTTTGTAACCATAGCTGTCCTCTAAAAATTTATTAGTAACTATTGTTTCTCCTGTCGTATAATTAGTGGAAATTATCTCGGTTTCATTGCCTATAAAAAAAGTTGCACCTTCTTTGGCGTTTTCTGCCCCAATATAAAGGGGCTCATTTTGCATTTTCGCATCAAGTTGCTTTTTTTCTAAATTACTGTAACCTATTTGTTTTAAAAAACTGTAATAAACGGATGACATATTGGTTGTTGCAAGGATCATTATGTCATTTGATTTTACTGCTGGGTTAGTGGAATCTTTTTGAAAGCTGTATCTGTACTTACACGAAAAAAAGGTTGAATCTGATGCAAAAATATTTGAAGTTGATAAAGCAAAGATGAGGATGAATATAAGTTTCATAGTTTAGATGTTTAATTCTAAAAGAGGAAAATAAGGCATAATTTTTATTACAAGTTACGCCTTATTTTTTTAAGGTGGAATTATTCACAAATCTCAAAATATAAAGCCCACCCAGCATTCTGAGCTTCAGTGTAGGAGTTATAACAGCAAGATGTAAAACTATACCCATTTGGGCAGGTTACTGTAACTTGATACGCTGGTGGGTAGTCACCTGCTTTTGCTGTCACTTCTACGATTTGTTTTGCAGGAACAATCTTCTTTATTGATTTTCCGTTTGCTGCGCTTGAAAATAATGCAAGCATAGAAAATGTACAAATGAACATTAACTTTTTCATTTTTTTTTATGGCTTTAAGGCAGCCTTACCGTTTGTTAAATAAATACCCTGTTTCGCTTTGGGACATTTCGGGTTTGATGTTCAGCAATTCGTAGCTATCGAATGTATTCAATTTACATACAAAGTTATCGTGGGTGGCTGCCAAAAAGTGGCAGACTGATTTTTTTTATAGTAATTCGTAAATTTTATCCTTTTTGTTGTAATTAATTTGTTTGCCTTCTCTTTTAAGGTGATCAATCATTCGTAAAACTGTCCTTTCTGAAACACCTAATTTTCCTGCGAGTGTGGTTGGTGTATTTGCCCATTTATTTTTTATATACACCTCAATTAAAGATAGTTTTTTGGAATAAGTTTGAAAGTTCATATTGAATCAGATTTAGGAAATAGATTAAATAAAATAAGAGTGTTCAATTAATAAATGTTTAATAGAGTATTAAGTTGATAAACAATTACAAATGTTACTAAAAGCGTAAGGTTTGCATCTCTTTTGCTTTGCTTTGACAGCACAAGTATGTTTGCTACAAATAGCACGAGTATTTTTTTGATATAGCAGCTGCCATAAAACACTGTAAACTAAATTCTTTTTTCTATCCAAGCAATACTGCAAATAGGTAATAGGTATTACCTACTGTTCTATGTTTCGTAAATACATTTAAATTGCAGTGAAATTTGAACCGTTGTGTAAAGTGCTGAAGCGTTGCTTACAACTCTATAACATACGCAAATCTTGTTTACAAACAAATCGACTACAAATTAAAAGGAACCTACCATTTATATTACTGTAGTTTCTTTTCGAATTAGCCATTTAAAATAATGATTAATAGTAATCGAAAAAAATATTCCAACACCCGGGTACTTCTTTTGTCACTCTCCAATATTTTTCTGTTCCATACTCACAATGCAACCTAAATTTGTATTCAACTTTATGAACCGGAAAAAAAAGCAATTGTAATACTGGTACTGGGAATGAATACTGCCATCGGGCCGTTTTCAATTGATATGTACCTGCCCTCCTTTGCAGATATAGCCGCCGACCTGCATACTACGGTGGCTCATATATCGCTTTCGCTTTCCAGTTTTTTTATAGGTATTTCGCTGGGCCAGTTTATTTATGGCCCTTTACTCGACAGGTTTGGTAGAAAAAAACCACTTTATGCCGGCCTTGTTTTATACCTGCTTGCTTCTGCCTTGTGTGCCCTTGCAACAAGCGCCGATATGCTGATAGCATTACGTTTTTTACAGGCACTGGGTGGTTGTGCCGGTATGGTGGCGTCAAGAGCCATGGTTCGGGATCTGTTTGATGTGAAAGATAATGCCCGGG
>DAOLYC010000393.1:0-2621 GCA_035425605.1 Ferruginibacter sp. | reverse complement strand
GATAGTGTTGAGGGTTTATTATTCAATTATCATCATTTTTATGGTAGCTATAAATTTATTGGCGATGGCCGCAGTTGGTATTCAAAAGAAATAAGAATAATAAGGAATGATAAACGAATACGCAGTTACCTGGATGCACAGGGTTTTAGAAAAGATGGAAGGAAGTTACAAGTTAAATTGATTAAAGCCTATATGTATCATTATGGCTGGGTACGAAACCCGGTTGAAATGCAAAAAAAATATACAGATTTTGGTAAATTATGGCATGCTGATGAAGGGTTTGAAAATTGGGCAAAAGCAGAAATGGAAAAATCTAAAGAATTTGATTATTCTAAAATAGATTCATTAACAGTATTTACCGGAACACATCCAGCGGTGATGAAAGGGTTGATTGAAAAAGAAGATTGGAAATTTGATGTTGATATAAAAAATAAAAATTTTAAAAATATTAAACACAGGCTTTTATATTTTATATGGCAAAAATTCGGATGGCGACCATTTGAATACAGTAATTATAAACGTATTTAATAATTATGGAACATTATAACATGAACCTCACACTGGAAGTGTGGAAACAAAAAAACAGTAAAGCAACAGGTAATTTTGAAACATACCAGGTAAAAGATATTTCATCTGAAATGTCTTTTTTGGAAATGTTTGATGTGTTGAATGAACAATTGATAACCGATGGGAAAGACCCAATAGCATTTGATCATGATTGCCGGGAAGGAATTTGCGGCATGTGCAGCATGTATATTAATGGTAGGGCACATGGCCCCTGGACAAAAAATACAGTTTGCCAATTACACATGCGAGCATTCAAAAATGGAGATACAATTGTTGTTGAACCCTGGCGGGCAGCAGCATTTCCTGTTATAAAAGATTTGATGGTTGACCGATCTGCCTTTGACCGTATCATTCAGGCGGGAGGGTATATATCTGTTAATACTGGTAATGCAGTTGATGCAAATTCATTACCTATTGATAAAAAAGATGCTGATACTGCCTTTGATGCCGCTGCCTGTATTGGCTGTGGTGCTTGTGTAGCTGCATGCAAAAACAGTAGTGCCATGTTGTTTGTTAGTGCTAAAGTTTCTCAACTTGCACTATTGCCACAGGGGCAGCCCGAAAGAGAATCAAGAGTTTTAAATATGGTTACACAAATGGATAAGGAAGGATTTGGTAACTGCACAAACACCTATGCTTGCGAAGCTGAATGCCCCAAAGGAATTTCGGTTGCAAATATTGCCAGGATGAACAAGGAGTTTTTAAAAGCCGGATTGAATACCGAAGCTAAATAAAACTTTGTTACAAATTTTTATACTCGTATAATGGGTCAATATGTGTACCGGCTTTCATTTCAAAAACCGGATGAATGATGCCGTCATTTAATCCATACACCCAGCCATGCAAATCAGGACGTTTTTCATTTTGCCAGGCTCTTTGTATGATTGAAGTTTTTGCCAGGTTAAAGATTTGTTCTTGCACATTCAATTCAACCAGCCGGTCGCATTTTTTTTCTTCATCTTGTATGTTTTCCAGTTCGCTGCGGTGTATGCGGTGTACATCTTTTATATTACGTAGCCACATATTTAAAACCTGGTTAAAATCATCCGATGTCATAGAAGCTTTTACACCACCACAACCATAGTGGCCACAAACAATAATATGTTTTACAAAAAGATAATTTACGGCATAGTCAAGTACACTTAAAAGATTTACATCTGTATTAATAACAAGATTTGCCACATTGCGGTGTACAAATATTTCTCCGGGTTGTGTGCCGGTAATTTGATTGGCCGGTACACGGCTATCGCTGCATCCTATCCATAAAAATTCAGGAGTTTGCAGTTCCGTAAGATTTTTAAAAAAATCAGGTTGCTCTTTTACTCTTTCGGCTGCCCAGCTTTTATTATCTTTTAATAGCGATTCGTAAGGATGTATATTCATTTGACTGAAAAGTTGAAGAGCTAAGTTAAAGTATATGAAATAAAAAATCCATAGTAATTAAACTATGGATTTTTTATTTTACAGTAAACATATTTATTGGATGACAGGTATCATACCCCTGATACCCATATCAATAACCTGGTCGCCATTGTTTGGGTCGTATGTCCCATTATGATCCACATCTATCCATTCAAAACTTTTATTTGTACTAAGTGAAACAATTATATTGATATCTTTTGTTTCGTTACCAGTAATTATTAGGGGGTTAGCAAACTGCCCAGTTACTACACAAGAACCTTGTGGAATGGGGGATGAAGCAAAAATAGGATTGGGAACTGTTGTTGCTCCCGGAGGCGCCTGGCCTGTTGTTAAAAAACCTATACCCGATACTTTGCCTTCTAAACCCCAATAACCTTGTAGTTTGTTTGCATTAACAGCAACTGTTGAATCTTTTACTTTAAAACTTTTAAGATAAGTATTGAAACCGATGAATGACGTTAATGTAGCATCAATAGTTTGCCCCAGTGCATTTAAATAAATATTATAATTCTGGTAAGCTAATGATACACGAAGCCAGTTATATGTACCGGCTGCAAAGCTTTTTACAGGAACACTTAAAAATACCTGGTTATTACCGGCAAATTTTGAATTATCAAAATCAATGGCATTAG
>DAOLYC010000392.1:0-2623 GCA_035425605.1 Ferruginibacter sp. | reverse complement strand
AAGAGGCTTTATATCTTTTAATGGCTTCGGCATAATCTCCTTTATATTCAAACACAACACCAGACTCATTTAAGATAGTTCCCATGCCGGTTTCATCGTTCTGTTTTTTATAAATAGCATAAGCTTCATTATACATTTGTAAAGCCCTATCCAAATCTTTTGTTTTACGATACAATTTGCCCAGCTCATTTAAAATAGCAGCTTTTGTTAGTGGATTATTTAAATTTTTAGAAATATCTAGCGCTTTATAATAGTTTACTGCCGCACTATCATAAACGCCTTTAAAATACCAGGAAAGTCCCATTGTTAATTTTAAACGACTTAAAGCATCTTTGTCTTTTAATTTTTCGGCTAAAACGGCTCCTGCTTTTGCTTTGGCCTGGCAATCATCAAAATCTACATAAATTAATGCCATTGAAAGTTCCTTATAGGCGTTTAACTTTTCACTGTTATCAGCATTAAATTTTATAATAAATTCCAGGCTATCGATATTAATATTTTGAGCATTAGTTTTGCCTGCAAGTAAAAGAGCTCCAAAAAATAATAACTTTTTTAAAAGTTTCATACCCAATAACTTTCTTTAATTATAAGCCAAGTATATCTTTCATTTTAAAAATTCCCTTTTTATCATGTATATATTCAGCCGCCAAAACTGCACCTAAAGCAAAACCCTGCCTGTTGTGTGCTGTGTGTATGATTTCAATATCATCAACTGCAGAGCTATATTTTATCAGGTGTGTGCCAGGTGCAGGGTCTTCTCGTTTGCTGATGATTGACAGGTATTCTTTGTTATCAGAATTGACATTTACCCAACTGGTTTTACGGGGAATTTCTTTAAGGATCTGTTCGGCCAATGTAATGGCGGTGCCGCTGGGTGCATCTTTTTTTTGTGTATGATGTATCTCTTCCATACTTACATTATAATCTTCGTAATTTTTCATGAGTTGTGCCAGTTTTTTATTCAGTTCAAAAAAGATATTTACACCTACACTAAAATTACTTGCATATAAAAGGCTTCCGTTTTTTTCTTTGCAATAGTTTTCTACATTGTTCCAATTTGCCAGCCAACCTGTGCTTCCGCTCACTACCGGAATGCCGGCATCAATACATTTTAAAATATTTTCTTTAGCACTATGTGGCCCTGTAAATTCTATTGCAACATCGCAACGGCGCAGGTTTTCACTGGTGAACTGTGTAATATTATCTATATCTATTTTAAGTTCTGTGGTATGGCCACGCCCTATTGCCATTTCTTCAATGGCTTTGCCCATTTTTCCATAACCTATCATTGCAATTTTCAACGTTTTACCAACATTACCTGGTAAATCTTTTTTAGTACTCATTTTTTTTATTGAGATTTTAACAACAAATATACTAGTAATACTATTGGTTACCGGCGGTTGTAATTTTTGCCTATATGTAATACCAAACTAATGCCATTGGTGTTGGCAAGCTGGCTGTAACCTGGTTTTATTTGTAAACTTAAATCATCGCTTACATCAAAAGTTTTTAAGTGTGCATCTACGGTTGCATCCACAACATTAAGCCCCCAAAAGGCTATAAAAAATAAAACTGTATAGTCAACATTTTGCCGTACTTCGTTACGAAAATTTCGTATTCTTTCTGGTTGGTCTTTTACCGAATAGTAAGGCTGTGGAATAAGTGTATCATTTAATGGGTTACCATCAGTGGCATTTAGATAAGCAGATTTTGATTCGTTAAACTGTTTTACATTTCTAAAAAAAATATAGGCAGTTGTACCTAAGGCAGCATACACAATTGGTATTTTCCAATATTTTTTATTGGTGGCTTGCCCCCAGCCGGGAATGATGGCTGATCGATATGTGGCAATACGAGGGTTATATGCTTTGGAAGAATCGTACCTGGAGAAAATACCCGTATTTTTTTTAATGGTACTGTCTTTTGCAATTGTTTTTTGTGCAACAGCATGTTGGCCGATGAGAAAAGATAATATAAAAACAAATGAAATAATAAACCTGAACATTAGCTTACATTGATATTAAACTTTTGGAGCAACGCATTTAATTCCTCAACAGAGTAGTATTCGAACAAAATGCTGCCGTTTCCTTTTTTGCCATGTTTCATTTTTACCCTTGTATTAAAATTTGAAGCTAAATTATCTTCTATCCTTTTGAAATTGGCCGGCAAGCTAGGTTTTACAGCAACTTTAACAGAGGGTATATATTGCTTTCTAACAAGTTCTTCTGTTTGCCTTACCGATAGGCTGTGTTTTTTTATTTCGTTGAAAATAAATAATTGTTTATCTACCACATCTACATTTATCAATGCCCTTGCATGGCCCATACTTATAACACCGGTGCGTACTGCCACTTGTATGTTTGGTGGAAGTTTTAATAAACGAATATAGTTGGTTACTGTACTCCTTTCTTTACCCATTCGTTCGGCCACATGTTCCTGTGTATATTCCAATTCATCCATCAGGCGTTTATAACTTAATGCAATTTCAATGGCATTGAGGTCTTTTCGCTGCAGGTTTTCCAGTAAAGAAAGTTCCAGAAGGTCGGCATCATTGGCTTGCCTGATATAAACCGGCAGGTCTTTTAACCCGGCAATTTTTGCAGCCCGGTAGCGGCGCTCACCT
>DAOLYC010000391.1:0-2650 GCA_035425605.1 Ferruginibacter sp. | reverse complement strand
CATATCCAAATTCGGGATCATCTATTACCGGCCGCCAGCTATGAGAATTAAAAAGATGCATTGCTTTTTTATAACTGGTTACTTTATTTTTTATGCTACCTGCAGAACTTTGCTCAAAAACACTATCATTTAAAGTATATAAAGCTCCTTTGGCACTAAAAGTACTCATAGAATCGGTATAGTATCGGCCACTTACCACCAAATTAAATCCGTTTTCTTTCCATTCTTGTTGAGGTTTAGTAATTTTTGCAATCATGTACCCTCCTGCTGTAAATGCAGCCACCATCATATCTCCCTTAGCATTTACTGACGGAGCATACATACCATTCGTATTTTGAGTAACCCTATATATTTTTTTATTGGGTATTGTTACAGCAAAAATCTTATCGGCATAATCATTCATAGCAGTAAAAAAAACAGTATCGCTTTTTACGTATGGATAGCCAATTACATTAAAGCTAAAATTTGAGAGGTTATCCATTTCACCGGTATGCAAATCAATTGTCATCAACACCATATTGCCTTGCAGGTTTCGTATGGCTGCAACAGCAGTATTTGAATCTATATATCTTGGTTGAGTAATAAAATAGTTATGTACATTTTTTAATTTGGATATAAGTTTTCCATTATTAGCATCAATTCGGCAAAGGTTATTGCTGCCATCAAGGTTTATACTAACAGCTATTATTTCGGTACCTGCATCATTTATATCCGGAGAAAAATATTTTGATTTAAAAGTAACCTGCCTTTGTTTTCTGGTATAAATATCAAGCAACTTAATCACACTGTAATTCTTATTGGTCCACCTGGCATCCGATTGAAATGCAGCATATACAATTTTCCCATTTTTATAAGAATAGTAATCATCTATACCCATATCCCTTACCCGTAGTTTTTTTTCTTTTCCATTTGATAAAATATAAAAGGCGTTTACTTCCTTGTTGGATTTTTTTGTTACCAGTATGCTATCGTCATTTATATAATTTGGAAATTCAAAATCAACCACGTTGTTTTTTTGTGAATGGGTTATGTAAGTAAAAGCCGTTTCTACTTTAGGTTTACCTGCAAAAGATTTTTCTTTAAAATATTGCATGGCATCCTGCCGGAATTGTTTATACGATTTACCAGAGTATCTTTCAATAGCCCTGTTAAAAGGATAAAACACCCCTTTGAACCTAACTGCATCATTGGATACTTTATTCCAAAAATCCTGACCGTACTTTTCATAGCCATAGGCTGTTAACTGGTAGCCCAGTTCGTAATGGTTGGGTATAAAATCCTTTAATGAACCGTTTCTTAATTTCATCCAGGAATACTCTTTTTTATCAAGCCACAAAGATTTAAAGCTATTGTAAAACGAAGGCATACGGCCTCTACCCTGTGCGCTAACCAATGTTTCCTGCCAAACAGCATCGCCTTCAAAAAAATAATCGGGTACCGTTATTCCATTTGCCAGCAATTGCCCCTCCTGCCCTAAAAAAAATGAAAATACTTTGGTAAAACCCTTATTAAAATTGCTCAGTTGCTGAATGTGCCTGTTTTCATGTATAACCAGGTTATCATCCCAACGTAAACTACCATTAGAAAAACTATTTTGTGGAGGCATCATATAAAATTCACTCAAAACTGGAGCCTGCCGTACAAATGCATTGGAAATGGTAGTATGATTTTGTAAAACGATATTCCATTTTTTTTGTTTGCCACCAATAGTTTTTGCAGTTGTATCGCCCAGTAATTTCATGATGTTGGCTATTCGGTTTGCCTGGCTATATAACACTTCCGGAAAAATTACACGAACTGTTTTAGTATTGATTTGAAACCAGTGTTCTGAAGCAGGATTGCCACCAAAGTTTTGAGCATCGGCCATAAAAACCGGCTGTAAGAAAATAATAATAAGAAATGTCCTTATTTTTTTCATCAACTAAAGTTAATGAAAGAATAAACATTTAAATATCACAGAGACTATGTGTTATAAAAAGAAAAACCTCCATTTCGAAGGTTTTTCACAGGCATCAGGGGTTGTAATCAGATAAAGCTACTATATTTTTTTAAATCATGCACCCAGGCTGTAAAATTGTTTCTGTAAAAAACAAAATGACAAACCAAATTAGTTTAGTATTTTCGGTTCTTAAAATTACTTCATGAAACTATTTGTTGCCGGACTGCCTTATGACCTGGATGATGCAGAACTTATGGAAATCTTTGAAAAATTTGGAACTGTAATTAGCGCCAGGGTTGCTATGGACAGAGATACAGGTAAAAGCAAAGGTTTTGGTTTTGTAGAAATGCAAAATACCGAAGAGGCAAAGGAGGCTATAGAAAATTTAAAAGATATATCGCTGGGGAAAAAGCCATTGGTTGTAAAAGAAGCTGATGAAAAGCCTGGATCACCTGGTTCTGCAAACAGGCCTGGTGGAAGTGGCGGAGGAAACAGATTCGGTGGCGGCGGAAACAATAACCGAGGAGGTTTTGATAATAATCGCAGGGGATTTAATAATAACCGCCGGGGATATTAATATAAAAAAAATAGCTGGTGTAGGCCATAAAATTAAACGAAAGCAGCAGAAATTTAAGAAAATCCCACAGTCTCAAAATCTTATGAAAGCAGCCTTTCATTACTTGGTAAAAGCAAAACTCATTCGCAAGAAGA
>DAOLYC010000390.1:0-2655 GCA_035425605.1 Ferruginibacter sp. | reverse complement strand
AAAACAAAAACCAGGGTAAGGTTTTCACGCTTACGTAAATAATTTTCAATCATCTGCTCCCAGCGCCGCCTGCTACTCATACTTACCTTGGCAAAACCATAACCAGGCAAATCAACAAGATACCAGCTTTGTGTCTTTACATCGTTACTTTCGTTTTTAACAACAGATGGAGATGAGGTTATTAAAAAATGATTGATCAACTGTGTTTTTCCGGGCGAGCCGGATGTTTTTGCCAGCTTATCATTATTACATAGCATATTAATAAGCGATGATTTACCCACATTACTACGGCCAATAAAAGCATACTCAGGCATATTAGCAACGGGGCATTTATCAAATGCCGGGCTGCTAATTAAATATTTGGCATATCTTATTTGCATCTTACAAAGATAAAGGGCATTTATACAGTTTAATTACACTAACATTATTAATACTAACAACAAGTTAAAACCGGTTTATCCAAAACACAAAACAGCTTATCTTTGCGCCTTATGTCGCAATACGCACACGATACCATTGTACCATATAATGATTCTAACCTGGATAAAAAACAACAGGTAGCCGGAATGTTTGATGATATTGCTTTCCGCTACGATTTTTTAAATAGGTTTTTAAGCGCCGGTATTGATGTCCGGTGGAGAAAAAAAGCAATCAGACAATTAGCAATACTTAAACCACAAACAATTTTGGATGTGGCAACCGGCACTGCGGATGTAGCTATTATGGCATGGGATATTTTAAAACCAAAAAAAATTACCGGTATTGATATTAGTGATGGAATGTTGCAAATAGGCCGAAAGAAAATTGAAAAACAGGGTTTGCAAAATACTATAGAACTGTTAAAGGGCGATTGCGAAACAATAAACTTTAATGATAACTCGTTTGATGCGGTAACTGTAGCTTTTGGAGTACGTAATTTTGAAAACCTGGAAAAGGGCCTGGCAGAAATTATACGGGTACTTAAACCGGGCGGAAAACTGGTAGTATTAGAATTCAGTAAACCAAAAACAGTAGTAGTAAAAAGCATGTATAACTTATACATGAAATTTATTTGCTCCAATGTAGGCAAATTAATCTCTAAAAACCGCACCGCATACAAATATCTCGACGAATCAATTAAAAAATTCCCTGAAGGGAAAAATTTTACTGGAATCCTGGATAAACTGGGATTTAAAAATACTTACATTAAACCATTGAGCTTAGGAATATGCAGCATCTATTGCGGAGAAAAATAATTATTACAAGTATCATCATTCTTATTTTCCCTTTAATTGGATTTGCCCAATTTAGGGAGCGGTTTAACTTACCTGACCATGATGAAAAACCGATACGGTTTGGCATTAACCTGGGTATGAACAGGTCGCATTTTTCATTTACACATCATCCTGTTTTTTTACAACAAGCCCCTTTCGATAGTATTACAGTAGTAGAAAGTATAAACAGTACTGGTATAAACCTTGCTTGGATGGTTAACTTTAGGCTAAACGATCATTTTGATTTTCGCACTTATCCGGTAAACCTTACGTTTACTGAAAAAGCTTTTGAGTACAATGTTAAATACCCCGATGGGCCTGGCGGCGAAACACCTGTTACCCAAAAGAAAGTACAATCTATATCTCTTACTCTGCCGGTACAAATAAAATTTACCAGCGACCGAATTAACAATTTTAAAGTATATATGATGACCGGGGTAAAGGGCGAGTATGACCTGGCATCAAATGCAGGTGCAAGAAAAGCTGAAAACCTGATTAAGCTTAATAGGTTTGATTATGGAGTGGAAGCCGGCGTAGGATTTCATTTTTATTTTCCCATGTTTGTATTAACACCCGAAGTAAAGATAGGATGGGGGCTGGGCAACCTGCACGACCGTGATGCTAACCTCAAATACTCAAAAGTTATTGATAAAATAAACTCACGGATTATTTCTTTCTCTCTAACTGTTGAATAATAAAAATTAATAATCGTATTGCCGAGTAAACATATTCATTCTTATACCGGCAGTTACCAATGTTGTATTTTTTGCTGTTGGGTTTGTAATAGATTTAAAATTCCTGTACTGCCCCGATATTTCTAAAAAGATATTTTCTTTTATCTCGTACGAAACTTGTAAAAAAGCATTTAAAACTTTTGCTTTATCGCCACTGCCAATCTTATAACCATTACCCATTGTTCGGGTGCTGTAATCACGAAAGATATTTCCTCCATAATTTATTCCTGCACTGTCAAGTCCTTTATAATAATATATGGCTTGTAAATAAACATACCATTTGGGAGCCGGTTGGTAGCGTACAATACCAATAAATTCCTGAAAGTTTGATCCCAGCGGATGTGCTAAAGGCTGATTGTAATGTGTATAGTTAGCTACAGTATCGTTATGCGAATAAGTAAAAGGCCGCACCCTGTTTGTTTCCAACTGTATATCCAGGTTGGGTACACCAAAGGCATCCACATATTTTACACCAAGTTGTAAACCCCATTTATTTGCCCAGTACGTAGGGTCGTTTTTTATTTTTGATAATATAAATTCATCAAGTAGCAACTGGCCATAAATTTGTGCCCGGTGTGCAATATTCGCTTTTACATCTAAACCGGCAAGTGCATTATCGGGGCTGCCAACAGTGCCTTCAATATGCCGGTAAAAAATAATGGGGTTTA
>DAOLYC010000389.1:0-2658 GCA_035425605.1 Ferruginibacter sp. | reverse complement strand
CAAAAAGAAAGAGATGAATTTGAAATAGAAATTTTACAGCAGGCTTTTTTTAAACAAAACATACCTGTATTGGCAATATGCAGGGGTTTACAATTAGTGAATTGTTCATTAAATGGAACCCTGGTTCAAGATTTAGGAGAATCGCTGAATAAAATACACAAACCGGAAACAGATGATAAAATACATGGAATAAATATTGAAGAAAACAGTTTATTATATACAATTGTTGGTGAAAAAAAATCCCTTGTTAACAGTGCACACCACCAGGCTATTGATAAATTAGGCGATGGCTTGATGATTAGCTGTAGGGCAGATGATGGCACTATAGAAGGAATAGAATGGGCAGATAAATCAGCTAAAGCCTTTTTTATTGGTGTTCAATGGCATCCTGAAAGAATGTTTAAATTCAATCTTGATACCAACCCAATCACTAAAAATATAAGAGAGAATTTTATTAATGCTGCAAAAAAAATATACAACTATGAATTGTACAATTAAAAAATTCTACTACGGCGATATACCTGAAGATAATAGCGGCAGCAGTAACCAATCTGCAAGTAATGTTAGTGCAAACAGCTGGCCCCTTTGGGAAGTGTTCATTCGCAGTAAGCAAGGATTAGATCATAAACATGTGGGAAGCCTTCATGCAGCCGATGCAACAATGGCTATTGAAAATGCAAGAGATGTTTATACAAGAAGACAGGAAGGTATAAGCATTTGGGTTGTAGAAAGTAAACACATCGCCGCATCAAACCCAGATGAAGCAGGAGAATTGTATGAGCCTGCTGTTGATAAAGTTTACCGGCATCCAACCTTTTATGAACTACCAGATGAAGTAGGACATATGTAATTGGTTGGATAGTTGATTTGTAATTAGTTGACTGCTGTAATAATATATAAATGTGTTTTATGGAGCAGAATAATCAAAGCTTTACGCATTGGGAAGTATGGAAAAAAGCGAGGGTTCTTAAAAATGAAGTAAAGGATTTGGTATCTGTTTTTCCGGCAGAAGAAAATTATAAGCTAACAAACCAGATCATCCGTTCTTCCCGTTCCATAAATGCAAATATTGCTGAAGGTTACGAACGATTTACTTATAAAGATCAATTACACTATTGTATCAAGGCCAGGGGATTATTAACCGAAACGCTTAATCATTTAATTGACGCTTTTGATTGTAACTATAACTCACAAACGCAATTAGATTACTTTAAAGTAATGAATGATGAAGTTGGCCGGATACTAAATGGATATAAAACTTTCTTTAGAAACAAACTGAAATAACTATCAATGACAAACCAATCAACTACTCAACCAATCAACCAAACTACTAATCAACTAATCAACTACACCCTCCACCTCGCCGACAACTCCCTCATCCTCGGCCAGCAAAATGCAGCATGGTGTGGCCATGGACCAATATTGGAACAAGATATTGCCATTACCAATATTTCATTAGACCTAATAGGCCAATCAAGAAATTTTTATCAATATGCTGCATCTCTCATTGGCAATAATGCTACAGAAGATTCGCTGGCATATTTAAGAACCGAGCGTGAATTTAAAAATTGTTTATTAGTTGAACAACCAAATGGAGATTGGGGCCAAACGATCATGCGACAGTTTTTTTTTAGTGTGTATCAATACCAGCTTTATGGAGAATTACTAAATCACAAAGATGAACAATTAGCTTCCATTGCCAACAAAGCATTAAAAGAAGTTACTTATCATGTTCGCTGGAGCAGCGAATGGGTTATACGTTTGGGTGATGGTACAACTGAAAGCCATCAGCGCATGTTAAATGCTATTGATGCATTATGGAGTTATAGTGGCGAGCTATTTATAGCTGCTGATTATGAAAGAGAATCGGGGATAGATGTAGCCGTTTTACAGGATGAATGGTTGAAAAAAATTTCTATTGTTTTTGAAGAAGCCACATTACCTATTCCACAAAAAACTTTTATGCAAACAGGCGGTAAAACTGGCGTTCATACCGAACAGCTTGGTTATATACTTACCGATTTACAATATTTACAAAGAACTTATCCAGGCGCTCAATGGTAACCGCATCTACCACATTAACTCAAAAAATCTGGAAAATTTTAGAACAGGTAGCCGATCCCGAAATTCCGGTTTTAACTGTTATTGATTTAGGAATTGTACGAGACATACAATTACATGCTGATGAAGTAGAAGTTATCATTACGCCTACCTACTCTGGCTGCCCGGCAATGGATATGATTGCAATGAATATTAAACTAATATTGCTTGAAAACGGGTATTCAAAAATAAAAATCACAACAGTGCTTTCCCCTGCCTGGACCACAGACTGGATGAGCGAAGAAGGAAAAAAGAAATTAAAAAAATATGGCATTGCTGCTCCAAACAAAAAATTTGAAATACCAATTGATGGTGTGGAATGCCCATTATGTAATTCCACCAATACAAAACTTTTGAGCGAATTTGGCAGCACAGCCTGCAAAGCGTTATATCAATGCAACGAGTGTAAAGAACCATTTGATTATTTTAAGTGTCATTAATTTTACAATACAATTCTGTACATTTAACATTATGGATTTAAGCATTTATTTTGAAGAAGCCGCACAGGTTTCCTTTGCATTCATTATTGGATCCGTTATAGGTTTAGAACGGGAATTT
>DAOLYC010000388.1:0-2669 GCA_035425605.1 Ferruginibacter sp. | reverse complement strand
AAATTTGCATTTATAAAATACGTAACCCAGTTACAGAAAGAAAATGTTACACTAATAGATTGCCAATTACATACCAATCACCTGGCAAGCCTGGGCGCCACCATGATTGACAGGAAGTTATTTTGTAAAATCTTAAAAGAGGATGCATTTATTGCAGATTTTAGTATAAAATGAATTACAGTATATTAGATCTGTATTTGTTTACCCATCGGTTTCTTCTCCGCTTTTTCTACTTAAAGTGATACAGTCAAATTCCTTATTTTTGCTGGCAATATAAATAACTAACTATGCTATTTGAGTTTACTGAAGAACAATTGATGATAAAACAGGCTGCAAAAGATTTTGCAGTTAATGAGTGTTTACCGGGAGTAATTGAACGAGATGAATTGCAGCGTTTTCCAAAAGAGCAAATTGAAAAATTAGCCGACCTGGGTTTTATGGGCATAATGGTAAAGCCTGAATATGGCGGAAGCGGAATGGATACGGTTAGTTATGTGTTGGCTATGGAAGAAATAAGTAAGATTGATGCAAGTGTGAGTGTTTGTGTAAGTGTAAACAACAGCCTGGTTTGTTATGGCCTGCAGGAATACGGAAACGAAGAACAAAAACAAAAATACCTAAAACCTCTTGCCCAGGGCAAAAATGAAGGCGAATTATACATTGGTGCATTTTTATTAAGCGAACCCGAAGCCGGAAGTGATGCCACATCGCAACGCACCACAGCCGAAGATAAAGGTGATTATTATTTATTGAACGGAACCAAAAACTGGATCACCAACGGAAACAGCGCAAGTGTTTACCTGGTGATAGCACAAACAGATGTTAGCAAAGGTAGCCGTGGCATTAATGCATTTATTGTAGAAAAAAATTGGCCCGGCGTAGAAGTTGGAGCTAAAGAAAACAAACTGGGCATTAGGGGAAGTGATACGCACAGCATTTTATTTACAGATGTAAAAGTGCCAAAAGCAAACAGGATTGGTGCCGATGGATTTGGTTTCACCTTTGCCATGAAAACACTGGCTGGCGGCAGGATAGGTATTGCTTCGCAGGCCTTGGGTATAGCAGCCGGTGCGTATGAACTGGCATTGGCGTATAGTAAAGAAAGAAAGGCTTTTGGTACCGAAATAATGAACCATCAGATTATTCAATTTAAGTTAGCCGATATGGCAACAAAGATAGAAGCCGCCAGGTTATTATGTTTAAAAGCCGCCTGGGAAAAAGACCAGCATTTAGATTATACATTAAGCAGTAGCATGGCAAAAGTTTTTGCCAGCGAAACTGCTATGTGGACAGCAACAGAAGCTGTACAAATACACGGAGGTTATGGCTTTGTAAAAGAATATCATGTTGAACGGTTGATGAGAGATGCTAAAATTACCCAGATTTATGAAGGTACCAGCGAAGTGCAAAGGATTGTTATAAGCAGGAGTATTTTAAAATAAACTGCCAGCTTAGTTGTTGAAAGAACCTTTTCAAAGCAAAAAAGATTAGTGTAACGCTTATGGGTATTAACAAACAGCAGTATCAAAAAATTATTAGTGAGCTTGATGGCAAAGCAACGCTTGTTGCTGTTTCTAAAACTAAGCCTCTTGAAGATATAAAAGAACTTTACGATTTAGGGCAAAGAGATTTTGGAGAAAATTATGTGCAGGAATTAGTTGACAAATACGAACAACTTCCCAAAGACATCAAATGGCATTTTATTGGCCACCTGCAAAGTAATAAAGTAAAATACATAGCGCCATTTGTTCATCTAATTCATGCTGTTGACAGCGAAAAATTATTTAAAGAAATAAACAAACAGGCTGCAAAATATAACCAGGTAATAAATTGTTTGCTGCAGGTTCATATTTCTGCCGAAGTAACAAAATATGGATTTGATGAAGTAGAATTAACCTCATTTTTAAATTCGGATCTTACACAATATAAAAATGCAAATATTTGCGGTTTGATGGGAATGGCATCTTTTACAGAAGACAATAACCTGATTAAAAAAGAATTCACACATTTGAAAATGCTTTTTGATCAATTCGTTCAAATATCATCTTTAAAGCATCAACTTTCAATACTTTCTATGGGCATGAGCGCCGATTATGCATTTGCCATAAATGCAGGAAGCAATATGGTAAGGATTGGTAGCCTACTTTTCGGTTCAAGGATTTACAACAAGTAGATAATCATAATCAATCAAGTTTTCATTTTGTTAAAATATTAGTAGTAATTGTGAAATAAAGGTTGATTTACCATCCTTTATTTTTATTTTAATAACTTTGAGATGAACACAAATAATATCATGACGGCAACATTTGAAGCTGAAAAGAATAGAAAAGCATTAACCTACACTATTTTAATATGTGGGGCAATACTTTTAATTACCTTGTTGGTATCGTGGAGAGATGCCATTCATCAACCAAAAGCACAGGAAGAACTTATAGAAATAAATTTAGGAAATGATGATGAAGGTTTTGGTGAAGTACAACCATTAATTAAAGGTGAAAAATCGCCATCATCAGAAGCGCCGGAGCCACAACAATCATCAGCCATACAAAATAATCAAGCCGATGATTATAAAACTGATGATGCAGCAGATGAAGAATCGGCGCCGGTAACTAAGCCTGTAAAAACAACCACTAAGGTAAAAACAAATTCAACCGTTGAAACACCTGTAC
>DAOLYC010000387.1:0-2670 GCA_035425605.1 Ferruginibacter sp. | reverse complement strand
AACCCAATGGGTCATCCTGTAAAAGTAAATATGATAAGGCTGCATACGCACAAAAATAGGTGCCTTCGCCGGGATAGATATTTATGGGATGCGTTATATTTTTCTTTATGTTACTTATAAACAGGTGTTGCTTTACATTTGGCCATGATTTACCAGTTCCTTTAAAATTAAAATGACTTAAATAATCCAGCGCTTCTTGTTGTGTAGATATTTGTGTAGGTGTACTTAAAGTAAAAGACAAAGGATGTTTACCAAAACAAAAAATGGCATTTAAAAAAAAACAAACCAGCAGAAAAATCTTTATTGGTAGCTGTTTGGTAGTTGCAATATGTATGGATGTTTTAAACGTCATATAATTTGGTAAAGTTAACAGTATTATGAAAAGCAGTAAATACAACCATTTGTACCTGCTACAATCGTACCACTTTTTTTAGATTTTTATTAACGGTTTTTATACTCTTTTAAAATTTTCAATGGTTAAACATTGTATCTTCGTTGCTTCAAAATAAATAGAGTTGATGACAACCCGTAATAAATTTGTAAATGCAAAGAAATGGCTGATAGGACTGTTAATAATTTTGCTGGCAGCAACTGCTGTGATATGGTACCTGTTTACATTAAAACACGATGATACTAAAGATTTGAAGGCGGTATATTCGGTTGAGGCAGTTCCTTTTTTAAAAGAATTTGAAACAGATATGAGCCAGGCGAATAAAAAATATGCTGAAAAGGTTATAGTGGTTAACGGTATTATTTCTGAATTAGAAATGGCCGATACCACAGCCAATATAAAAATGAGCGATACAACCAATGGGGCATATATAATTTTTGCTTTTCAAAACCAACATGTTGAAGAAACAAAAAACTTAAAACTGGGCGATAAAGTTTCAGTTAAAGGAATATTTAGCAATGCTGCCTATAGTGCTATCCTGGAAACCAATTATGTAACCATCAACAGAAGTGCTATCAACAAATGATTTTTAACTTTAAAATAAATCGAATGAAAAAAACAATACTTTCCATGGCACTGCTATTAGCCGGCGGCTTAGTGTTTGCACAAAAGAAAACAACCACATCGGCTATTATTAATTTTGATGCAACTACCAGCCTGGATGCTTTGCCAAAAGCAGAAAATAAAACTGTGATTGCATTGCTTGATACAAAAACAGGTAAACTGGCATTTGAAGCAACAGTACAAGGGTTTAATTTTGAAAATCCAAAAATACAGGAACATTTTAATGGCAAAGGTTGGATGGACAGTGAGCAGTTCCCTACTTCTACCTTTAGCGGAACCATTATAAATTTAACCAAAGTAAACTTTACTAAGGACGGTATTTATAATGTGGAAGTAGCAGGTTATTTAACAATGCATGGTGTAAAAAAGCCTGTTGAAACGAAAGCAATCATCTCCGTAAAAGGCACTGCAATTACTGCAAGCAGTAATTTTAGCATTAAGCTGGCAGATTATGGTGTAAACGGGGCAGCTATTGCTGCAGGCAAGGTTTCAAAAGAGCCTAAGATAAATGTTAGTGCAGTATTTTAAGATGTAAATACAAAATAAAAAAGCTTCAGCCTTAATTTAGCTGAAGCTTTTTTGCATTTTATAATTGTTTATGCAATTGATTTAAATTCTTCTTCAATAATTTCATTAAATGCTTCCTCACTTTCCAGTAACCAGGTAGGTAAAGTGGCTGTTATTATCTTCCAATTGTTTTCAGTTTTTTCCATATTAAAAATAATGCGGTTACCCCTGCCATCAATTACATCTACAGTAAACTGTCCGTCTTCCCGGCCATTAGGTTTTCTAAAATTAAATTCTTTTAACCGGCCATCAACTTTTATCAGCCTTGTAAATTGTATGTTTTTTATAAACTTCAATTCCATTAGGGTGTGTTTTGAGCAAACTTAAGGTTTTAGCTGCAATGGAAATAAAGAAATTAGTTAACATGCTGTAAAATTTATCCCCAAAAAACTTCTTATTTTTTATAAGATTATAAAAACTCAATCAATTATGTAAATTTTTGGCCGGTAGTTTTAATTTTAAAAACAATTCGTCCTCACTCATTTCTATAATACCGCCTGACTGCAACATGCCTAAGTGTAGGTCTTCAATAGAAATACGAATAAGCCTTTTACATTTATGCCTGATTGCATATATCATTTTACGTACCTGATGATACTTCCCTTCTGTAAGGGTTATCAATAGCCAGGTATATGGAAGATATGCAGTAAGCCTTTCGCCTAGTTTGCATAGTTTTTCTGGGTTGGTAATCAGTTGTACATCAGTGGGCACTGCTTTGTAATTGATACCGTTTTTAATTTTAATATCCACACCATTTCTCAATTTTTTTAGATTTACAGCCGACAATGTATTGTTTATTTGAACTAAATATGTTCTGGCATGTGGAACTTCACTTGAAAATAAAAGTTTTGTTAGTTTTTTATTAGTGGTCAATATCAGTAATCCTTCCGAATCATTATCCAATCTGCCTACTGCATGTGTGCCTGTAGGGAATTTAAAAGCAAGATTGCCTAATAGTTGCACATCATGTGTACTTTTAAACTGGCTAACCATATTGTATGGTTTGTTAATGATGAAATACCTGTTTGGATTTTGTTGCATATAAATGCAAGTTCATGAAAAGTATGTAAGGTTAAAAGTATAATGCA
>DAOLYC010000386.1:0-2676 GCA_035425605.1 Ferruginibacter sp. | reverse complement strand
GCTAAAAATTCAACTTTACCGAAATTGAAACGTTTAGCAGCGGGTGTTTTTGTTGCAGACATATTGTAATTCAGACTTTTAAATGTAGAGAAGGCCCTTTAGTTAATGGAATAATTACAACATATGCCACTAGCCCATAAATTAAAGGACGGCAAAGGTAGGAAATATTTTCCTATTTTGAGATTACGAAATACGATTTTTTAAGGTTTTGGAAAGGTTTTTGCAGAGAAAAAATAATTTTGTCTTCTATTTTATATTACTAATTGAAAATCAAACGATTGTATCAGATTAGCTATTTTATTAAAAGTTTGCTTTAATTTTTTATTTCAATTTAAAAAAAAATTAACTGTTTATAGTAAAAGACCAGGCATACAAACCTGGTCTTTTCGTTTTTTTAAACCCAATGATATTACCAAATATGTAATCTATCCTGTGGTTTAATAAACATTTTATCGCTTTCAATCACATTAAAAGCTTTGTAAAACGGGTCGAAATTATATACAGGTCCATCTACCCTAAACATTTCTGGTGAGTGTGGGTCTACATTTATCCTCATCTGCATAGTGGCATCCCTGGTTTTAATACGCCATGATTGAGCAAAACCCAGGAAAAATCTTTGATCGGGGGTAAAGCCATCAATCTTTTCATTACCCTGCCCCTGCTTAGTCATTTTAAAAGCATCGTAGGCAATAGCCAGGCCACCAATATCGGCAATGTTTTCGCCTAAAGTCAATTCTCCATTTACATGTACACTATCTAAAATGGCAAAGGAGTTATATAGTTTTACCACCCCAGCGGTTTTAGCTTTAAACTTTGCATTATCTTCAATATTCCACCAGTTCTTCAAATTTCCTTCAACATCATATTGGCTACCCTGGTCATCAAACCCATGTGTCATTTCGTGGCCAATAACCATTCCTATTGCACCATAATTAACCGCATCATCGGCATTTGCATTAAAGAATGGAGGCTGAAGTATGCCCGCAGGAAAAACAATTTCATTATTGGATGGGTTATAATAAGCATTTACAGTAGGTACGGTCATGCCCCATTCAGTGCGGTCTACAGGTTTGCCAATTTTATCCAGCATTTCTTTTTGTGCATGCATCCTTATACCCATGGCATTAGCAAAGAAATTGTTTTTGTCGATGGTTACATCATCATAGGTTTTCCATTTTGATGGATAACCAATTTTTTTAAGGAATGCATTTAATTTCTGTTTTGCCATTTGTTTTGTGCTATCACCCATCCAGTCCAGTTTAGCAATCCTGGCCTCAAAAGCTTTTTGTAGGTTGCTAACTAATTCGTCCATTCTGTGCTTAGCCGCTTCATTAAAATATTTTTTTACATAAAGCTGGCCGAGTAAATCCCCTAATCCCCCATCAACCTGATACACCATTTTTTTCCAACGATCATTGTCTTTTTTAGCACCACTAAAAACCTGCTGGAATTTAAATTCGGCATCATTAAAAGCTTTGTTTAACAAACTGGCATTCCTGTTTATGTAATCGAATTTTAATTTTGTTTTCCATAACTCAATAGGTTTAGTAGCCAGTAAGTTGTTTAATGCTATAAAATAATCAGGCTGCCCTACATTAACGCTATCCACTTTTTTATTCAACTTATTAAATAAGTTCTGCCAACCTATATTGGGTTCTTTATTATCTAAATCGGCGAGGCTGGTTTTGTTGTAATTTTTTTGAGGGTCTCTAAGCTCAACCTGAGACCTATGCGATTTAGCAATTTCTAATTCAAGGGCCAACAACTCATTAGCATTTTTATTTGCAGTAGTTGTATCGGCGCCAGATAGCTCAAATAATTTGGTTGCATAAATTACCAATGCGTTTCTAGCTGCCTTGGTAGCACTATCTTGCCGGATATAGTAACCTTTTTCAGGAAGACTTAACCCCGATTGTGTAAATACCACTATATGCTGTTTGCTGTTTTTATCATCGGCTGCCACATACATTCCTAACAAATCGCCTTCGCCCTTACTGTACCCTTCATTTATAAATTCCATCAATTGCTTGTAATCTTTAATGGCATCAATTTTTGCAAGAGTGGGCATTAATGGTTTGCTTCCAATTATTTCAATGGCATTGGTATCCATTCCGCTTGCATAAAAATCTCCAACTTTTTGCTCATTGCTGCCTTTAGGGTTATTCCCTTTTGCAGCATCTTGCAATATAATATTAAGGTTTTTCAGGTTGTCTTCATTAATTACATAAAAGGAACCCCACCCGGTTTGATCATCGGGTATGGTTGTATTTTTAACCCAATTACCGTTTACATACTCAAAAAAATTGTCGCCGGGTTTTACTGTAGTATCCATACCGCTTTTATCAAAAAAAGAGGTTTTGGCATTTTGTTTATCATCTGCTTTATTATTACAGGCTGATAATGCTGCTAATAAAAAAGCTAGCGTCAGCATTTGTGCTGGTTTCATATCAATAAATGTTTGGTTGAAAAAATTATTTTATAAAATTGTCAAAAAACTGTGAGGATAAAAAAATTATTTTATAAACGGAAAAGCCGCCCGGGTAATCCGAACGGCTTTTAAAGCTAATTTAAAAATTAAGAATTAAGCTATTTCTACTTCAGCACCTGCTTCAGTTAATTTTGCTTTAATTTCTTCAGCAGTTGCTTTATCTGCACCTTCTTTAACTGGTTTTGGAG
>DAOLYC010000385.1:0-2707 GCA_035425605.1 Ferruginibacter sp. | reverse complement strand
CTCTAATCCCACTCGCCTAACTTCATCTTTAAAAAGCAATCGTAAAGGTTCTACTAATCCCAATTTCATGTAATCAGGCAAACCTCCAACATTGTGGTGCGATTTAATGGTTGCTGATGGTCCATGCACCGACAATGATTCAATCACATCCGGATAAATGGTACCCTGGCCTAATAATTCAACACCATCAATCTTAAGAGCTTCCTGGTCAAAAATTTCTATAAACCCATTTCCAATTGCTTTTCTTTTTTCTTCCGGATCTGTTTTACCTTCCAATTTCTTATAAAAATGCTGTTTGGCATCAACACCAATCACATGCAGGCCAAGTTTTTTATAAGTTTCTAAAACCTGGTCAAATTCATTTTTACGCAGCAGGCCGTTATCTATAAAAATGCCAAAAAGATTTTCGCCAATGGCTTTGTGAATTAAAGTTGCCGCCACAGTACTATCTACTCCACCACTTAACCCCATGATGACTTTTTTACTGTCTATCTGTTTCTTTAAAGCATTTACAGTATCGGTTATAAAATGCGCTGGTGTCCAATCCTGGCTACAATTACAAATATTCACCAAAAAATTTTTTATAATTTTTTTGCCTTCGGCTGAATGGTAAACTTCTGGATGAAACTGTAATCCGTATAGCGGGTGTTCGGTTGTTTGTTGTTCGTTGTATGAGGCACTTTTAAATGCTGCTACCGGAATACTATCAGTTGTTCCCAGCAGTTCAAACCCTTGCGGTAATACTTTAATGGTATCACTATGGCTCATCCATACCTGCGATGATTTTGAAACATTTTCTAGCAGGGTATCTTCTTTTTCAATTTTAAAAATGGCACGTCCATATTCTCTTTTTTCACTTTTATCTACAATGCCACCAAATAACTTAGCGGTAAGTTGTGCCCCATAGCAAATTCCAAGTACGGGTACATTTTTAACCATTGCTTTTACATCAACCTGTAAAGCCTTTTCTTCATTAACTGAAAATGGTGAACCACCCAATACAATCCCTTTTAAGCCCTTTTCATAAACAATTTCTTTATTATATGGAACAATCTCGCAATAAACATTTGCCTCCCTTACTGTTCGTGCTATTAGTTGTGTGTATTGTGAACCAAAATCGAGAATGAGTATTTTTTCTGTCATATTGCTGCGAAGGTAAATAATAACTTGATGCAGCTATTTGCTTTTAAACCAAATTAATGACAGGATTTTTTATATTTGCTTAAATAGAAGGCTATGAAAAATTTATTATCAGTATTAATAGCAATTATTATATTGGCTTCTTGTCAACTTACAACAGGTAGTGGCAATATTGTAAGCGAAACCCGTACGGTAAATAATTTTTCAGAGATTTCGGTAGGAAACAGTTTTGATGTTGAAGTGAAAATAGGCCCTGTAACTGAAGTACGGGTAGAAGCAGATGATAATGTGATAAAGTATATCAATACATCAGTTTCGGATAAAACTTTAAAGATTAGAATTGATGATGATTACTCCTTTTCAAATGCACATCTTAAAATATATATCACCACACCTGTATTAACCGAAATTATAACTTCTGGCTCTGCCAGTGTAATAGTGAAGGATGTGATTACGAGCAATGAGAAATTGAGTTTTAAAGCCAGCAGCAGTTCTGATATTAATGCAGCAGTAGATGCACCGGAAGTAGAAGCTGATGCAAGTAGTAGTGCAACTATTGATTTAAAAGGTAAAACGAAAACATATCATGCCGAAGCCAGTAGCAGCAGCGACATTAATTCCTGGAATCTTTTAAGTGAAAATGCCACTGCTGAAGCCAATAGCAGCGCAACTATAAAGTTACATGCAAGTGTAAGCTTAAATGCAAAAGCCAATAGTAGTGCCGATATAATATATCATGGCGCTGCAACTGTAAATAAAAATATAAGTAGCAGTGGATCAATTGAAAAGAAGGATTAAACCTGCATAAACCGCTACAAATATTTTATTATGATCATTTTGTTTTAGTATAGTTTATTGCCCTCTTAATATCCCTCTAAAACTATTTCCAAAAAACTTTCATCTTTCCTTTGCTATTTAGTTTCAACCCCTTACCTTTGCACTCCAAATTAAAAAACGGTTTAAAAAGTTCTTTTTATATGTCACAGAGAATCAGAATAAAATTGCAGTCTTACGACCATAACCTGGTTGATAAATCAGCAGAAAAGATTGTAAAAACTGTACGTAGTACGGGAGCTGTAGTAACAGGGCCAATTCCTTTACCTACACACAAGAAAATTTTTACCGTGTTGCGTTCTCCTCACGTTAATAAAAAAGCACGTGAGCAGTTTCAACTGTGTACGCACAAGCGTTTATTAGACATTTACACCAGCAGCAGCCGTACGGTAGATGCTTTAAGTAAGTTAGACTTACCAAGTGGTGTGGATGTTGAGATCAAAGCCTGATGAACTGCCTGAACGAGGGTCCTTCGACTCCGCTCAGGATAGCAAAAGGTAAGCTCTTAAAAAGAAAAATATTGAACATCTAACTCCTTTATTATAAAGGAGCGCTGGATAAAAACAAGATACAATGAAAAGTATTATTGGAAAAAAGATCGGCATGACCAGTATCTTTGATGCAAGTGGCAGGCAAACTGCTGTTACTATTATTGAGGCAGGGCCATGCGTTGTTACTCAAAAGAAAACCGTTGAAACTGACGGTTACAATGCTCTCCAGATAGCATTTGGTG
>DAOLYC010000384.1:0-2710 GCA_035425605.1 Ferruginibacter sp. | reverse complement strand
ACAAATAAATAATTGCCAAAAACTTTTGATTTCTTGAACAGATGAGGCCAGACATTTTAAAAATAGAATGCCGCTGATTTTTCATAAGCAGCAGAACCAGGTGTATTTTACTGTAAAAAAGATGTGTAACAATTATTTCAATTAACCTCAATTCTCCTGAAACCATAAATAAAATAACTATAGAGTAAACCGTAATTATACTGTATTGAGTAAGTATTACATGCAAATATTTCAGGTATTTTATGCACTGGCTTATCTTTCAAAGTTGTTTTATTTTGCTGAAGCGATACAGGAGTAAAGGATTAACAAATAAATGGATAAAACTACCACTTTGTGGTATAGACCAGTTTATGAATAAATAGTAAATTAAGTTATTAAAAACTCACTATGTCTGTGCAAAAGTATATTGAGCGGTTACTTTACATTGATTCCCTGATAAGAAAGAAAGCCACCGGCCCGGCTAAACAGCTTGCCAGAAAATTAGACTTATCCGAAAGACATACGCTGCTATTCTTAAAGGAAATGAAGGAACTGGGCTGCCCCATTAAATTTTGCCGTAAGCGTAACAGCTATTATTATGATACTGAAGGCGAAGTGTCTGTTTCATTTTTTAATAAACATTTTGCCGGTATGAAAAAAATCGGGAAGGGGGGGGGGGGTAAAAATAATTATATAAAAAAACGAAACTGCTATAATATAGCAGTGAAGGATTTTAACTTGCAGTTATGTTTAACCAATAAGAATACTAAAACCGGCTGTTATGGCTCAAAGTTTTCGTACAAACCTGTTCAACATTGCAATGCATTATATGCAGCAGCGTAAAGCGCCGGTTACACATACAACTTTAAAAGAAAACATAGAGCAAAATCCTTACTACCCCAGCCTGTACAGCCTTAGCCATGTATTTAATAAATTCAATATTGTAAATGAAGCCTATACTGTTGATGAAGAAAATCTGAATAAATTTGATGTCCCATTTATTACTTATTGCAGTAACCAAAGTACAGGAAAAGATTTTGTACTGGTAACAAAACTGACAGACACAACCGTACATTATATTGCTGAGGGTAAAAAAGCCAGGCAATTTACTAAGGAGAATTTTTTAAAGCAATGGCAAAAAATCATTTTTGTAGCAGAGACAAATGCCGGAAGCGGTGAACATGATTATGAGTCAAAATTAAAAACTCAAAAATCAAAAGAAAGAAAGCAGAGATTATTTTACACAGGCATTGTGTTTTTAATTGGTTTAATGATTTATTTATTAATCGCCAATACACCCAATTCATACTTATTTGCAGCTTCTGCCTTTACTGCAATAAAATTATTGGGTATTACTGTTACTGTTTTATTACTGATTTACGAAATTGACAAAACAAATAGCTTTGTAAAAAACATCTGCAGCGCAGGCAAACAAACCAATTGCGATGTTGTACTAAACAGCAAAGCCGGTAAAATTCTGGGTATGGGTTGGGGAGAAATTGGTTTCTTTTATTTTGCCTCCACTACATTATTCTTATTGTTCCCCGGCCTGGCCTTTATAAATAAATTACCCTGGCTGGCAATGGCCTCTACATTAGCTGCACCCTATATTGTATTCAGTATTTATTACCAGTGGAAGGTAGTAAAACAGTGGTGCCCGCTATGCCTTGCTGTGCAGGCTGTATTGCTGATGGAATTAACCTGGGCATTAATAAATTTTTGGTTTGCCAATAACCCTTTACTGCAATCTTCGCTTACATCTTCGGGATTTCCCCCTCCTTGGGAGGGGATAGGGGAGGCCGCTTTTTCCCTCTTATTGCCCTTTTGCATCTGGTATCTCCTCAAACCCCTTCTCCTTGCAGCCAAAGAAGCACCCGGTTATAATGCTGCATACAAAAGGCTTTTGTATAATCCCGAAACGTTTAACAGTTTACTGCAGCAACAATCCACAGCGCCCGATGGCTGGCAGCAACTGGGTATAAATATTGGCAACCCTGCCGCAACCAATACCATTATTAAAGTTTGCAACCCTTACTGCGGCCCATGTGCTAAGGCACACCCGGTGCTGGAGGAAATTGTAAAACATAACAAAGATGTAAAAGTAAAAGTGATTTTTACAACGACAAATAATGAAAAGGACAGAGGAAATATACCCGTAAAACATTTGCTAGCAATAGCTGCAAAAGGAGATTTGAAATTGACAGAGCAGGCGCTGGATGACTGGTACCTGGCGCCCAAAAAAGATTATGAAGTATTTGCCGCTAAGTATGCTATGAATGGTGAATTAAAAGAACAAGAAAGCAAACTTGATTTAATGAAACACTGGTGCGATGAAGCAGAAATAACAGCCACACCAACCATTTTTATTAATGGCAGGCGGTTGCCAGAAACCTATAGTATTAACGAATTGAGAAATATTTTTTAAGAGTTTGTTTGCAAACAAAAAGGTAAACATTATGGTGTACAACATGGTGCTAACCTTGAGGGCCAAACCGAAAACCCTGCCCAAATTTTATAATGTGGGCTTTAAAAAAGAGTAGGTAATTTTAACCATTAAAGTTTTTGGCAGCTTTTGAATTTTATAAAACTGTTACAATATTATGTTAATGAAATATAAAGACTTCAAAGTGATGTCTCAAAACGAAATGAAAAACGTAAAAGGGGGAAGTGAAACTCCTCCGGCTTCCTGTCAAGCAAAAGTTGCATTAGCAAATGGAGGCTTTACAGTATA
>DAOLYC010000383.1:0-2719 GCA_035425605.1 Ferruginibacter sp. | reverse complement strand
TGTTTGCCGGCATCTGCATCTTTAACCGAATAATTATCCAATATATATGTATCAATTTCGGGGTTCCAAACAACCGTATCAATGCCATTTAAAATTCCCGAGCATTTAAAAAATTCAGAAACGAATAATTGTTCCAGTCCATTTGCGTTTGTCTTTAATTCTTCCATATAACTGGGACTAACAGTACTCACCCTGTCGGCACATTTAACAGCACAGGCCAATGGGTTTATCATGTTATCCCAATCCAGTAAACCCCATTGCCAGGTATCAAAATCAGGAATATAATTACTATCATCCCAACTCATCCATCCCTGGTATTGTGCATTGTGTATGGTAAATACTGTTGGTACATTTGCAAGATGGTTGTAAGCAAAACTATGCTTCATCATAAAAGGTATAAGGCCGGTATGGTGGTCGTGTACATGCACTACATCGGGCTTGTGCTCCCATTTTGATATCCAGTCTACAACTGCAATTTGAAATGCGGTGAAGCGTTCTGTATCATCATCATAACTATAAACATTTTCTCTGTCAAGCAAGCCATAAATATCTACACAGTACAAATCAAAATCCAATTCGTTTGATTTTTCTTTTATGATAGTGTATTCAAAATGACTGTTGCCCATCATAATACTGCCCTTGTGTTCTACCGTCCATTCATGTTCGTACAAAAATTTTGTACGATGCATGGGCAAAACCACTTTTGCAATATGACCAAGCTGTTGTTGGTATTTTGGTAAGGTACCAACCACATCAGCCAGGCCGCCAACTTTTGCATACGGATAACATTCGGCACTCACGTGTATAATTTCCATGCTGATTTATTATGGTTTCAATTTACCAATCATTTTGTTGCAAACCAATTAAAACGAAAATTTTTCCTATTGCTTATTTTATTCTACTTTCAATCACTAAAAAAATACGATATGCCTATTGCAAAAAATGATTTAATAACTGATGATGCAATATCTTCTGCTATACCTACTAATTATGGAGCATTGGGTACTTTGGTTACGGTTTTCTTTTTCTGGGGTTTTATAGCTGCCGGTAATAGTGTATTCATTCCTTTTTGCAAACACTTTTTTCACTTAGATCAGTTTCAAAGCCAGCTAATAGATTTTGCATTTTATACTGCTTATTATATTGGCGCCCTTATTTTATTTGCCTATGGTGCATTTGGCGGTAAAGACCTGGTAGGTAAATGGGGCTATAAAAAAAGCATTGTATATGGCCTGCTTTTTAGTGCATTGGGTGCTGCCGCCATGATAATTGCAGTTAATGCAAATACGTTTTCAGGAATGTTGGTAGGTTTATTTATTGTAGCCCTTGGTTTTTCCTTGCAGCAAACTGCTGCCAATCCATTTGCTATCAACCTGGGCGACCCAGCCACTGGTAGCAGTCGTGTAAATTTGGGCGGTGGTATAAATTCTTTTGGTACCACTATTGGCCCTATTGTAGTGGCCTTTGCATTGTTTGGTACAACGGCTGCAGTTACCGATGAACAAATTGCTTCTTTAAGTCTTAGTAAAGTTATTGTGCTTTACAGTTGTGTGGGTGCTTTATTTATTGGCGCTGCTGCCTTATTTTATTTTTCAAAAAAAGTACCGCCTGGCATTTCGCTCGAAAAAATTGAAAGTGGCACCAAAGCACTTTATACTTTATTAATTATGACCGGACTGCTCATCATTATGTTTGCACCGGTTTTTAATAGCTACAAAACCGACCTTACAAATGCAACTGAAGCAGAAATACATGCTATAAATATGTATCGAATGAAATGGCTGATGGGAGCTTTGGCGGTGGTTGTACTTGGTTTATTATTTGCCAACCTTAGCGCTAAAAAAAACAGCAAAGGCTGGGGTGCCATGCAATATCCACAATTGGTACTGGGCATGCTTGCCATATTTATTTATGTTGGTGTGGAAGTTGCCATAGGCAGCAACCTAAGTGAATTATTAAAACAGAATGAATTTGGTGGCTTATCATCATCCGAATCTGCAAAATATATTTCAATGTACTGGGGTAGTTTAATGATTGGCAGATGGGCTGGCGCTGTTAGTGCTTTTAAACTATCCGACAATACAAAATTACTTTTACAAATTATTGTACCATTAATTGCGTTTGCAGTAATTATAGGTTTAAACACCGTAGCTCAATATAATATGCAGCCTTTGTATTATTATGTTATTTGTGTGGTTATACAAATAGCAGCATTTTACATCAGTAAAAATAAGCCTGCACGTACACTAATGATATTTGGTATTTTAGGATTAACGGCAATGGTGATTGGTACACAAACTGCAGGAACGGTATCTATTTATGCATTTTTAAGCGGTGGATTATTTTGTTCTATCATGTGGCCCAGTATATTTAGTTTATCTATAGCTGGTTTGGGTAAATACACAACAGAAGGTTCTGCATTTTTAATTATGATGATACTTGGTGGTGGTATCATTCCTCCCATACAGGGTAAACTGGCCGATGTGATAGGCATACACCAATCTTACTGGGTACCTGTAGTTTGTTTTGCCTACCTCAGCTTTTTTGCCATTGCTGTAAAAGGCATCTTAAAAAAACAAGGTATTGATTATGATGCTACCGAAAGTGCAGCATCTCACTAAAAAAATAGATAGATGAAAGAGAAATTTGCAATTGGTATAGATATTGGCGGCACCAATACAAAGTTTGGGGTTGTTAATAACAATGGAAAAATTATTGA
>DAOLYC010000382.1:0-2726 GCA_035425605.1 Ferruginibacter sp. | reverse complement strand
AAAGCAGCTAAAGAAAATGATGCACAGCTTATAACAATCCTCCAGGAAAAGATTAGTATTTTAAAAGCAGCGGCAGGAAAAATGGAAGTAGCCGATAAAAAGATATTTGAAAAAAATATTGACCGGTACATTCGTGAGATTGATAAATGTATAAGCCTATTAAGCGAATAACCATGGCAAACCTTATACCAATAAATATTGTAATTGGCGACCGTACTTACCGTATAAAAACAAATCCGGCTGATGAAGAGGCTATCCGCCGCACCCTAAAGATTATCAACGATAAGATAATTGAATTTAAAACACAGTTTGCCGGAAAGGATATGCAGGATTATATTGCCATGGTGATGATTTGGTACGCCACACAATCAACCGGTAGCAACAATGCGGCTTTTGAAAAAGAAATGACCGAAGTCTTGCAGAAAATTGAAGAGCAGTTGGATAAGCACTCCAACAAATAAATTCACTGCTACATTTTTTATCCGAATTTTTTTTCAACAAATATTTAATTTACTGGTAAGTGGCTGCCAACTAAACAGCACGATTTCAACGGGGAATTAGCGATACAAATACTTATCAGAATACAGATTTAGCATTCGGCAAATGTAATCAGCTTTTGTTTTTCAATTCCCTGATACAATCAGGGCGAAACTAAACGGCATCAAGTAATCGGCAAAGGCGAACACTTGCGCCAGACGGGATGTAACGGTATGCAATGCCGTTGGTCTAAGACCAGACGGCGGCAGAAGTCAGGCAGACGGGGGCAACATCTCATGGCGTCAAAAGTGTTACCTACGGCAGCAAAAATGCGGCTTTTGAAAAAGAAATGACCGAAGCCTTGCAGAAAATTGAAGAGCAGTTGGATAAAATAAAATCAGAGCAGTAAAAAATGTTCTAATAATTTTTATCATCAATTGATTCCAGGATATTACAATAGCTCAAATATCTGTCTAAATGTATTGTTCCGTTTTTTACTGATGCTTTAACTGCACAACCGGGTTCATTTAGATGCATACAATTATTAAACTGGCAATCATTTATTATAGCTCTCATTTCAGGAAAATAATGTGAGAGTTCCTGTTTTGTAATATCAACCAACCCCAGTTCTCTTATGCCCGGCGTGTCAATTATTTTTCCACTGTTGGGCAAATCAAACATTTCTGCAAAAGTAGTGGTATGCAAACCTTTTCCACTCCAGCCGCTAACATCCTGCGTTCTTAATTTCAGCATTGGAAAAACTGTATTAATAAAAGTTGATTTACCAACGCCGGAGTGGCCGCTAAGCAAGGTTACTTTTTCTTTTAATAAAGATTTTACCGCCTCTACTCCATCGCCTTTTTCAATACTCATGGATATAACTTTATATCCGATGGATTCATAAATAGCTTTTACTGTTGCAAATTTTTCTTCTTCTTTTTTACGATACAAGTCGCTTTTATTAAATACGATAATGGCCGGTATGTGATACGCTTCGCAGGTAATTAAAAAGCGATCAATAAATCCTTGTGAAGTTTTAGGATCTTTTAATGTAGCAAACAGCAACGATTGATCTACATTAGATGCAATGATATGGTGCTGGTGTTTATTGGCCGGTGAAATACGGGTAATGTAATTTTTTCGTTTTTTAATTTCTTTGATGATAAAAGAAATTTCAGAATTATTTTCCCTGCTCTCGGTATCGGAACCAATAACCACCCGGTCGCCTACAGCAATAGGATTGGTGCTGGTAAAGCCATCCATTTTAAACTTACCCAATATACGGGCATTAAACTGTTTGCCGGTTTCATCTTTAACCTGGTACCAACTGCCGGTACTTTTATAAACAAGTGCATCCATTGAGGACAAATTTCATAAATTAAACTGAAATACTTTATTAAGATATGGAACTTGCTTAATAATATTTTTAAACTTTATCCTGCAAGCGTATTAGCGAATCAGTGTAAAACTGCCTTGTTCATGTTGTATAGGTTTACCAACAAACTGGTATTTGCACATCCATATATATCCGCCAGGTAATGTATTTTTATTATTTTTAAAATGCCCATCCCAGCCTTGATAAGGGTTAGAGGTTTTAAAAACCAGTTGGCCATAGCGGTTGTAAAGCCATAGTTCGTAGCTTATAAGAGTTCCGTTTATACCGGGTTTATAAGTATCATTTACTCCATCATTATTAGGTGTAAAGGCATTAGGGAAATAAATATAATCAGGTACACAGTTGGTTTTTACATTTATTAAAACAGTGTCGCTGATGATACAGCCCGGTAACCGCTCTCCACTAATATTGTATATTGTAGTTGCAGAAGGGTAAAGCCTCCAGGTTAAATTATTTAAATTTGCAGTATTTGTTGGCATCCAGTTGTAGTTATATAATTTAGCCGGCAATGTAAATGTAACGGTATCATTTATACAAATTTGTTTTGGATAATCTAACTGCAACAACACATCAATCGGATTAATTTTAATACTGTCTTTAAATATATTTCCGCAACTATCCGTAACAGATACATAATACAATCCTGGTTGTGTTGCCACCAAACTGTCAAGTGAACTTCCATCCTGCCATTGGTAAGTTTTAAAACCGCCACCTGTATGCAGTGTAATAGATTTGCCCGGGCAATATATAGTATCATTACCAAGATTTAGAGATGCTTTAGGAGCAAATACTTCAATTGGTATTTCATCAGTGAGTGAGCAACCCCCAAAACCTACTTTAATACTACCCTTGT
>DAOLYC010000381.1:0-2734 GCA_035425605.1 Ferruginibacter sp. | reverse complement strand
CAGATGGGTGAGCCGGTATGAGACTGATGGGCGAATCGAAAAATTTTTCCACCACCATTACGGTGCCATTACTGATTTGTGTAGGCCAGTCTGCTTGTTTTTTTATAATTAACTGAAGCGTTTGTTGAATAGCTATAATTTCTTCCTGTGTTTTTAAAGCTGAAGTGAAATTTATCCTTAACTGTTCGCTTCCATGCGTAGTGCTGCATAGGTCAAGCTTATTAAACAGCGAAGTGTCTTCTTCGTTGTTAAACATTAAAAGGTCGGCAAGTGTGGTTTTGTCTATTTCCATATTTGCAGAAAATTATCTGTTGAATATTAATCGTTGCCCTTTTACAGTTTCATCAAAGTTTGCATTATTATAAACCTTGTTACCATTTACAAAAGTCATTTCTATAGATGCAGGAAATGTAAAATTCTCTAAAGGGCTCCATCCACATTTGTACAAGATATTTTTTTTAGTTACTGTTGACGGTGATTTTGTGTTTACTACTACCAGGTCGGCAAAATAACCTTCCCGTATATACCCCCTGTTTTTAATTTGAAAACAATCGGCAACAGCATGGCTCATTTTTTCAGCAATTTTTTCAAGGCTTATACGGCCTTCTTTTTGATAATGTAACATTAATAACAATGGGTGTTGCACCAAGGGCAAACCTGCGTGAGCCTTTTCATATATACCCTGTTTTTCTTCCCACAAATGCGGTGCATGGTCGGTGGCAATTACATCCAACCTATCGCTTAGCAATGCACTCCATAATGCCTCTCTATTTTGTGGCGCTTTAATGGCAGGATTACATTTTATTTGATATCCCAGTTTATCATAATCATCCGCAGTAAAATGTAAATGATGCACACATACTTCGGCAGTTATTCGTTTTTCTTTAAGTGGCATCATATTTCCAAAAAGTTGAAGTTCTTTTTGGGTGCTTATATGCAGTATATGTAAGCGGCTGTTATATTTTTGTGCAAACTTTATGGCAATCAATGATGATTCAAAACAGGCATCATCATTTCTTACTAATGGATGATCATCTACTTTCAATTCTCCTTTCTCTTTTTTTAATTTTTCGTAATTAGCCTTTATAATGCGTTCATCTTCGCAGTGTGTAGCAATTAGCAATTCACTTTCACTAAAAACTTTATCAAGTGTATTATGACTGTCAACAAGCATATTGCCCGTACTTGCACCCATAAATATTTTTACACCGCAAACATTGTGTTTGTATTTATTCATTTTTAAAACTTCATCAGCATTATTATTGCTGGTACCCATAAAAAACGAATAATTGGCTAGCGATGTATGGGCAGCTATGGTATATTTATCTTCCAGCAACTCAGGTGTAAGTGCATTGGGAATAGTGTTGGGCATTTCCATAAAACTGGTAACCCCACCGGCAACAGCAGCTTTACTTTCGGTATAAATGGTAGCTTTATGTGTAAGCCCAGGTTCCCTAAAGTGAACCTGGTCATCAATAACCCCAGGAAATAAATGTTTACCCTCTCCGTTTATTTCTTCAGTTTTGTAAGCCGTTTCTATACTGCCGGCAACTTTTTCAATATGGCCATTGCTTAGCAAAACGTCAAGTGATTGAATTTTTCCTTCATTTACTACTTGTATGTTTTTTAAAAGATATTTTTGCATAACTTGAATTTTGTTAAACCGATAGTGAAGTAAGATAAATCAATCTTCTTTACTAAAGGCTTAATACCGAAAAATCCATATCAGTATCAAAAAAGCTGGTATTACCTGTAAACTAAATCTATTGTATGCAATTTATTAAAAGCTTATCCAAACTGCTGCTTTTTATTTGTCCATCATTTTGCATGGCACAATCAACTTATTTAAATAGCGGTTCCAAAGAAATTCACTTTGTTGACCGCATGGAAATAAAACAACAGAAAAATACTGACCTCAACTTTTCTTCGGTAAGGCCATTTAACAGAAAATATGTAACTGAACAAACAGAGTTTATAGATAGTGCCAGGCTTGGTTATACCGATGCATTTGGTGTGGACAAATATCAAAGCTGGAATAACCAGGGGCTTACAACCATTGATGAATATAACCTGAACAGTTTTTTAATGAATAATACGGAATGGGTAACAGGGCCAACAGAATCTTTTAACAGCCGAAAACCTATTTTAAAAACATTTTATAAAACCAAACCAAATTTTTTAGAGGTAAAGACAAATAATTTTTTCCTGGCCTTGAACCCTGTTTTTCAATTAAAAATGGGAGTAGAAAACGGATATAACAGATCAATTTATTTAAATAGTAAAGGGGTAACAGCACGAGGTATGATTGGCCGTAAAATTGGCTTTTCCACTTATCTTACCGATAACCAGGAAAGAGGGCCTCGTTTTTTTCAGCAGCAGGTAAACCAGTTTAGAGCGGTACCAGGTGTAGGTTTTTATAAACCATTTAAAACAGATGGATACGATTATTTTGATGCCCGTGGCTATATAACTGTTAATGCAGCCAAGGCCATCGATATACAATTTGGTTATGATAAGAATTTTATTGGCAATGGCTACCGCAGTTTATTTTTAAGTGATTGGGGCAACAGTAACCTGTTTTTAAAACTTAATACACGTATCTGGAAATTCAATTATCAAAATATTTTTATGGAGTTGTTTCCACAGTTCAAAAAAAATGGCGACTCCCTGTTAGACCGCAAGTATGCAGCCATGCACCACCTGAGTATGAACGTTACAAAATGGTTGAATATAG
>DAOLYC010000380.1:0-2736 GCA_035425605.1 Ferruginibacter sp. | reverse complement strand
TGTCATCATCAATATCCTGTCGCATCCTGCTGGCGTATTCAGGTAGTGTTTCATCTTTTATTGGCATCAGCCACCTGATAACTTTTAATTCAAAACCTTTAATGTTTAATTTTGAAAAAGCTCTTTCATCCGCACCCAGACCACTTATGCAATAAATTTTTTTCATTTTCAAATTCCAGTTTCAATCATTTGTCAACTCCCTTTCCGGGCAGCACATAATTTTGTATATCTTCCAACGTAATTGTTTTGCCTGATAAGATGATAAGCCGCTCCACTACATTTCTTAATTCACGAATATTACCTGTCCAGTTATAGTTTTTTAAAGCATCCATGGCATCATCATCTATTTGTTTTTTTGGTTGGCCGTAATTTCCGGCTACAATATCTAAAAAATGATCTACCAGTGATGGAACATCATCCCTCCGTTCGTTAAGCGATGGTACATGAATAATAATCACACCCAGGCGATGGTACAAATCGAGCCTGAAGTTTTTTTCATCTACTTCTTTCAACAGGTCTTTATTAGTAGCCGCAATCACCCGTACATCAACTGAAATATCTTTATCGGCTCCTACCCTTGTTATCTTTCCTTCTTGCAGTGCCCGTAAAACTTTTGCTTGTGCACTCAGGCTCATATCACCAATTTCATCTAAAAACAACGTACCTCCATTGGCCGTTTCAAATTTACCAATGCGTTGTTTTATGGCCGATGTAAAAGAACCTTTTTCGTGGCCGAACAATTCACTTTCAATAAGCTCGCCGGGTATGGCAGCACAATTCACTTCAACCATAGGGCCACTATTGCGATTACTCTTTTCATGTATCCAGCGTGCTACCAATTCTTTACCTACGCCGTTTTCGCCGGTTATTAACACTCGTGCATCGGTAGGCGCCACTTTTTCAATTGTGTCTTTTATCTTATTAATGGGGCCGCTGTCGCCTATCATTTCTAAAGCTTTGCCCACTTTGCGTTTAAGCACTTTTGTTTCGGTAACGAGGCTTTGTTTATCTAATGCATTGCGTAAGGTTATCAGCAGGCGGTTTAAATCTGGTGGTTTACTTATATAATCGTATGCTCCTTTTTTAACGGCTTCAACTGCCGTATCTACATTTCCATGTCCACTAATCATTATTACAGGCACATCGGGATTAATTTCCTTGGCTTTGTCTAAAAATTCAATGCCATCCATCTTAGGCATTTTTATATCGCACAAAACTACATCGTATTCTTTTTCTGAAAATTTTTTAAACCCTTCTTCGCCATCGCCGGATTCGTCTATTTTATAACCTTCGTAACTGAGGATTTCTGAAAGTGTTTTTCGAATTGACTTTTCATCATCTATAATTAAGATATTAGCCATGCTGTAATTTAATTTTGGATAAAGATTAAAAGGCGCTTTTTCAAAAATAACGATTTATACCTTTAGTGTATCGTGTTTAAGAAAAAACATCAATGACTTAACTGCTTTCCGATTTTAATAATGCCATCCATTTTATACTATTGAATAAAGTTTTTTAGCTACTTACAATTTATATGATAAGTCTAAATACAGGTGGAAAAACTTGTAAAAAAATCCAATAAATTCGCTTTTGGTCAATCACCTATTTCAGGTTAATTTTGCACAGTTTTAAGAGCTACATTAAATAAAAATTGCAAATCAAAATTAAAATCTAATTATGGCATACGATGTAATAGTACTTGGTAGCGGCCCCGGCGGTTATCCTGCGGCAATAAGAGCAAGTCAGCTTGGTAAAAAAGTAGTAATTGTAGAAAGGGAAAGTCTTGGCGGTATTTGTTTAAACTGGGGTTGTATTCCAACAAAAGCTTTACTAAAAAGCGCCCAGGTTTTTGAATATACAAAACATGCTAATAATTATGGTATTACTGTTGAAAATCCATCGGCTAATTTTGGTGGAGTAGTAAGCCGTAGCCGTGCTGTTGCCGATAAGATGAGTAAAGGCATACAGTTTTTAATGAAGAAGAATAAGATTGACGTAGTGATGGGTTCTGGCAAATTAATTGCCGCCAACAAACTGGAAGTTACTGCTGCTGATGGCAGCAAACAGGTGTTAGAAGCAAAAAATATTATTATTGCTACTGGCGGCCGTGCCCGTGAATTACCAAGCATGCCCATTGACAGGAAAAAGATAATCGGTTATAGAGAAGCGATGTCTTTAACAGAGCAGCCGAAAAGTATGATTATTTGCGGCAGTGGAGCCATTGGCAGTGAGTTTGCTTATTTTTATAACAGCCTGGGAACAAAAGTTACCATGGTTGAGTTTATGCCACGCCTGGTACCAGTGGAAGATGAAGAAATAAGTAAAGAGCTTGAAAAGCAATTTAAAAAACAAGGCATGACTATTATGACCAGCGCTGAGGTAACCAGTGTTGATACCAGTGGAGCCGGTGTAAAGGCAAAAGTTAAAACAGCCAGTGGCGAACAAACCCTGGAAGCTGATATTTTATTAAGCGCTGTTGGTGTTGTTGCTAACATAGAAAACGTAGGTATTGAAGCCCTTGGTATTAAAACCGAAAAAGGTAAAATTGTTGTTGATGTTAATCAACAAACAAATGTACCGGGCATTTATGCAATTGGCGATTGTACACCAGGCCAGGCGCTTGCACATGTTGCCAGCAAAGAAGGCATTAATGCTGCAGAACATTTAAGTGGCCATCACCCCGAGCCGATGGATTATAATAATATACCCGGTTGTACTTATTGCCAACCGGAAGTT
>DAOLYC010000379.1:0-2740 GCA_035425605.1 Ferruginibacter sp. | reverse complement strand
AGTTGGTAAGTTTTTCGGGCTTGTTAACTATGTTTTTTTGTTTTAGTACATCCGAAGCAATTTTTATTACAGCCAGTGGTGTTTTAAATTCATGCGTAAAATTATTTACAAAATCCTTTTGGGTTTCGTAATAAAATTTTTGCCGGTACAGGTAAAAAATACTGATACCAAAACCTGTAAGTACAAGTAATAGCAGGCCACTTGATGCTATCCAAAATAACATTTGTTTAATTATATATTGCCCTCGATGAGGAAAATATAAGGCTATGTATGGATACGATCTTGAATAAACTGGCAGCTCTTTTTCCTTATCAGATGGAAAATACGAATCGGGCAAATTGATATATTCTTCGATTGTGTATTTGTTTTGTACGGGTCGTAAATACTTGCTCTGCAGTCAGTATAAACATCAAAATCGGTAAGCTCGGCCTTAAGGTTTACCCATAACTCCTGCAGGTTTGGACTGCAGTCAATTTTTAAAAGATAAACATCGGGACTTACGTTTTCTACAACTTTCTGCACATTATCACTGGCATCATTTACCAGCTCCATATCGGTATATAAACTACGAATGCTTTTAGAAACATTTATGTTGAACTGTTTTTCTTCGTACATGTAAACTTTTTGCAGCCATATAAGCTGTATGGCAATGATGAGGGTAATTAATACCGTACTGGTTAAAATTACCAACCGCAAAGTTTTTGAACGAATGACCATTTATATTTTATATAATCAAAATTGAAATTAAAAAGGTAGTTACTATATTTTGTTAACTACCGGTTAAGTGGCATTACTTTACCACTATTATTTTTTCGGGATGTTTTGCAATAAAATCTTTCCAGCCGTTTACCTTTTGTGTGTTGCCGGGTACAGTAGCTTTTTGCTGAAAATGATGGCATACGGCCACCGCCAGGGCATCGGATGCATCAAAATATTTTGGGCTTTCATCAAAAGATAAAATTTGTTGTAACATTTTTTGTACCTGTTCTTTTGATGCGTTGCCATTGCCTGTAACAGATTGCTTTACTTTTTTAGGTTGATATTCAGTTACCACCAATCCATGCCGCATGGCGGCAGCTATAGCAACACCTTGCGCTCTGCCAAGCTTTAGCATACTTTGTACATTTTTACCAAAAAATGGAGCTTCTATAGCAAAAGTATCTGGCTGGTATTTTGTCACTAACCCACTTACAGTATTAAAAATAAGTTGCAGCTTTTTATAACTGTCTTTTACTTTGCCTGGTTGCAACACACCCATTTCCAGCAGCGAAATCTTATTTCCAGTAATTTGAATCAATCCATATCCCATAATAATGGTACCCGGATCGATCCCTAAAATAATATTTGTTTTCTTTTGCAATGTGGTATTATTTTTTCAGCCTTTATTTTTAAACTAACATTGTGTATTGAACAAAAGTATTAAAATATTAATCAAATGGGTTATTGGCCCTGCGTTGGCCGTATGGTTGTTTTGGTCCTTGTATCAACAGGTAAAGGCTCAACCCGATATTGACAGTTCCATTGCATTGATAAAAGCTATGCCGTTTGGGCCTGCCGCCTGGAAATTCTGGCTGGTTATCTGCTTTGTATTTGTAAACTGGGGCTTGGAGGCACGCAAATGGCAATTACTTATGAAAACCTTGCAACCCATAAGTTTTATTACAGCCTTTAAATCTGTTTTATGCGGTGTAACACTGTCTTTAAATACTCCCAACAGAATGGGAGAATATGGAGGCCGTATTCTTTTTGTTAACGAAGGCAACAGGATTAAAGCAATTACACTTTCCATAGCTGGTGGTATGGCACAACTGATAATAACTATGCTGATGGGTTGTTTTGGTTTAATTTATCTTTTAATTGGAGGGGATGTTGCTGAAGCAATGATGGGAATTTCGGTTTTTTGGATAAGGATTTTTTTATACGGAAGTATTTTTGGTACTGTTGTTTTTATGTTTTTCTTTTTTAAACTTGGTTTTTTGATAAAGCTTATCGAAAAGCTTCCTTTTGCAAACAAGATTTCGAAATACATTAACATATTAGAAGCATTTGAAGCAAAAATTTTGTTAAGGTTGCTGTCAATATCGTTATGCAGGTATATTGTTTTCGTTTTACAATACATCTTTATGTTACAATTGTTGCATGTAGAACAAAATGTGTGGACTGGTTTTTGGATCATCACCGTTATGTTTTGGATACTGGCAATTATTCCATCATTTGCCATTGCCGAACTGGGGATACGTGGCACAGTAGCAAAAACTTTGTTTTCCTATAGCTTAAATACTATAGGGATTCTTACTGCAACTTTTGGAATATGGTTTGTAAATCTTTTTATACCTGCATTAATAGGCAGTTTATTAATTTTAGGAATTAAAATAAAGAAAGATGATTAGATATTTAAGGACGCTTTTTTTTGTGATGTGTTTTTGCAGTTTGGGTTTTACTACAACTTCAAACGACACCTGCAATATAAGGAACAACGCCTTTAATGCAGATGAAGAAATTAAGATGAAAGTATTTTACAACACATTGGGAATGTATATTGGCGCCGGTGAAGCGGTGTTTACATCAACACTTGAACGCTTTAACGGTAAACCCGTTTATCACCTGGTAGGAGTAGGAAAAACCTATTCGGCCTTTGATAATTTTTTTAAAGTAAGAGATAAATATGAAAGTTATGTAGATACTTTTAACCTGCTACCATACAAATTTGTACGTAATGTAGATGAAGGTGGTTACAAAA
>DAOLYC010000378.1:0-2760 GCA_035425605.1 Ferruginibacter sp. | reverse complement strand
TATTGTAAACAAAATTAATTTTATCAACATTGTCTAACGAGTCGGGGTTTTGAGCTTCAATTAAAACAGGCGATATCATATAAGCATCACTAGCCTTAACTTTTCCTTGTTCGTACACAGGTGCATATAGCCTAAGTTTTCTTACAACCTGCTCCATCAATGAGCGTGATTGTAATACCTCTATTTCATTTTCAACAACTTTTTTTGAAGCAATCAGGTTCAGCGATTCCATGAGTTTAGAATCTTCACTTCCTCTTTTTTCGTCCTTGATGATCATGGTTGCTTTGGCTTCATAAATAGGCGTTGCATAACGTAAATAAACATAGGCAGCGCCAATTGCTAAAGCTGAAACCAAAATAAATAAAGGCCAGTAAGGGATATACTTGGCTAGTAAATCTCCCACCATGTTCGATTCTTTTTCTTCAAATCCGTTTTGTATGTTATTAACCTGTTTCATTATTTATTTTATAACCTTATCAAGTACCAGTAATAAAACTGATATACCGGTGAAAATAATTGGTACTATTTGCTGCGACCTGCCCGAAACTGCAACTTTAGCTGCATTGGGCTCTACATATACTACATCATTAGGCTGCAAATAGTAATAGGGCGAATTTAAAAAGTCGCTTGAATTAAGATTTAAGCGCCTGGTTACCCTTGCTCCTTCTTCTTCCCTAATTAATAAAACATTATCTCTTTTACCGTAAATAGTTAAATCTCCGGCCAGGCCTAATGCTTTTACTAATGATATTTTTTCGCTGGGTACATTTATCACTGTAGGTTTTGCAACTTCTCCCAATATGGTTACTTCAAAATTCATATATCTTATATCCACAACTGGTTCCAGTAATAATTTTTTTTCCAGGATAACATCGATAATCCTTTGTTTTAGCTGGCTCTTGGTTAGTCCATCGGCTTTAATATAACCTAGCATTGGAATATCAATATTGCCACTATTATCAATCATATATCCAACACCCTGGGCATTACCAGCACCAGCTCCATCTGCTCCGCCGCTTTGGTTAAAATCGGCCGATGCTTTTGCATTTAAGCTACTGATTTTTATATTGAGGATATCATTTTTTTGAAGCGGTGCTTCCACTACTGGTAAACTCGCCCTAAATGCAGTATCAGGAACATCACGGAAATATGCTATCTTTTTTGTGTTAGTACAAGACGAACAAAAAAAAGACGCTATTACTATACATATAAGTATAATCTTTGTGGCCATAATATAATAATTACAGTTTACGTTTAAATCGGATATCTTTTGAGAAGCCTTTGGATAGGATAGGGGGAGGTAAGGAAATGTAATATTATAATCTGTTTTTCAGAGTATAGCTAAATCCTACAGTAAAAATACTATTTAAAATAGATTTACCAAATTTATCTGCACTTATTTTATTACATCAACTACAATAATCAAAAATAATTAAAATAGGGTAATTATTTATACCCTAATAGTAGTATTTTTTTTGTTTAATACTAATTAATTACCATTTAGTATGCCTTATTTTAAAACTTTGGGTGGGTAAATTCTATTTTTAAAAAAAATATTGGCAACCTCATTATAGTCCGAAGCTGCCAATATTTTGGTGGGCCTAAATTTTTATTTTACTGTCAACATAAATTTCTCCATTGGAATAAGCTTTTAACTTAAGCAAACGGGTACCGTTTTTAACTTTAAATGAATACCAGGTACTGCCTTCTACAGTTAATTCTACTGCAGTTTTATCAACTTCGTATCCGGAATATTGCTCTGCCAAAGCCAAAGAAATATTTAATGGCACATCCGACATAGCAACTCTACGGGAAACACCAATCAATTCACCGGTTTCATTATATGCAGCATCTACATCCTCATTATTGAATGTAAACGACGCAAAATAAAACTCATTGTTTTTTTCCCAGCTAACCCCACTGGCATTGGTGAATTTTTTTTCAAAGGCAGCTTTTACAGCTGAGTTTAATTTTACAGGCTCAAGTGCAAAGGCACTAAAAGCAAACAGCATTACGGCTGCTGTTAAGCCGATTTTGAACTTTTTCATAACTATACTTTTTTGAGTTTTAAAATAACTGCCTCATGACTGGCAGCTTTAATTATTATATAAAGTTATATGGACACCATTACCAATAGAACAATATTGGATGAATGTAATAAAAGCTAACTATTATTGGTAAGAACGGCTGTCTGCTGGCTGAAATCTTTAATGTTATATACTGTTTAACAGTTAATTTACTACCTGTGTATTCTTTTCTTAATAAAATTATAAAAGATGATGGGCAACCGTTAAAAAATGAAAACGGCATTAACATTTATTCCTGCATTAATAGGCATAATTTAAGGCTGGCTTATTATAAGTAACTTCATCCTCATTATGAACTACCTGTCACATGCTTATCTTTCCTTTAATAACCCTTCTTTGTTAGTGGGTAATATGATTAGTGATTTTATAAAGGGGAAAAAACAGTTTGATTATCCACCGGCTATACAAAAGGGCATTCAGTTACATAGGCAAATAGATACATTTACTGATACACATGTAGCCACAAAAAAGCTAAAGTCTTTTTTCAGTTCCCAATACCGACTTTACAGCGGAGCTTTTGCTGATGTGGTTTATGATCATTTTTTAGCTAATGACAGCAAAGAATTTAAAGATGAGATAACCTTAAACAACTTTACATTAACCAGTTATACAACACTGGAAGCTTATGATTTTTTGTTTCCTGGAGGCAAGTTAGCTAAACTTATTAAGATTA
>DAOLYC010000377.1:0-2767 GCA_035425605.1 Ferruginibacter sp. | reverse complement strand
AATGTTTTTGCCCAAAAAGAAACATTTGACCTTGTTACTTTTACTCCACCCAAAGTATGGAAGAAACAACTTACTGAAAGCGCCATTCAGTTTTCACATGAAGATGCTGCAAAAGGAACCTACTGCCTTATTACATTGTATAAAGCAGTGCCGGGCACAGCCAACTCAAAAGAAAATTTTGATTTGGCCTGGGCATCATTAGTAAAAGAAATGGTAACTGTTTCATCTGCTCCTGAAATGCAGCCATCAACAATCGAAGATGGCTGGGAAAATCAAACTGGTTATGCCCCGTTTGAAAGCGACGGTAATAAAGGTGTAGTGATGCTGGTAACAGCAACTGCTTTTGGTAAAATGATAAATTTAATTATCCTTACCAATTCCGATGTGTATGAAAAAAGTATTGCCGCCTTTTTGGAATCAATCAATTTAAAAAAACCGGAAACTATTCAGCAACAAGCTCCGGGTACAAATGATAATATCGCACAGCATCCTGCCGAAAATTCAATACTCGGTACATGGGGAGCTACTTCAAGCGACAATTCTAATTACAGAATGAAAAACGGCATTATGAACTACATCAGCCGCCAATATACTTTTAATGCAGATGGCAGTTATAGTTTTGTAAGCAAAACTTTCGATCCCTTAATGGTTAACATTATATTAGGAAAAGAATCCGGTACATATCAAATAAGTGGAACTTCTCTCACTATCACTCCAAAAAAAAGTGTGTTAGAAGCATGGAGTAAAAAGAACGGAACAGATGATTGGGGTAAAAAAATTAACTCACAAAACAGGCCATTGGAAAAAGCCACTTATCAGTTTACCAAACACTATTTCTCCGGCATACAGGTGTGGAATCTTGTATTGCAGGCAGATAAGGCAACACAACGGGATGGCCCTCACAGCAATAATAAAACTTTTGACAATGCCTGGTATTACGGGCCGCTGTCGGCAAACAAGCCGCAAATAAAATTACCTGGCATCGACACCTACGCAAAAGAAGAAGTGCAAAACCAACCTGCCCTCGTTTCAACTGGTTTTGCATTTACTACCACCAACTTTGATGATGGCTGGACAAGCACCGTACAAGAAGATTGGGTGCAGGTAACAAAGAGAAATACAAAAGTGTTGTTGCATTATCCAAACAATAAGATTAACGCTGCAAATACTGATGTTGACGTTATGTGTGCTACTGCATGGAATGCTTTAGTGGCACCACGGTATAGTAATATGGAAAACTACCAGGTAACTCCCGGCGTTATTGATTACCAACGGCCTTATTTCGCACAGGCCGATTTAACCGAAAACATTAGCGGCAAAAAACTGTTTGTTGCTTTATTTAAAAAAGGGAATAGCGGCTGGATAGAAATTATTACGACAAACAAAAAAAGCTTTATAGAAAACTTCGGACTGGATATAAGTAAAATAGATTATTATGCGGATAGCAAAATTTGGGAACCGCTGTTAAAACTATCTAACTACAACAAATTTGCAGTAGCTGCTACCGACTTAAAAGGAAAGTGGACAAATAATTTCTCCGGCATGACGCAGTATGTAAATATTTATACCGGCTTGGATGCAGGTGCCACTGCACATTCTTCCAGCCATGTATTTGAATTTGGAGCAGGCAATACTTACAAATGGAGTATTGCCGTGGCAAGTGGTGTTGTTGGAAATTTGAAATTTGATGGCGCAAAGTCCAATGGAAAATTCTCTGTTCCCAGCAACTGGCAGGTATATTTCTCCGAAATAGAACTAAAGGCAAAAACATATAACGCTTATTTCTCTTGTATTAAAAATGCAAGAATATTATGGCTTGAAGATACCAGCTACCCAACCGGCTATACTGGTTATGGAAAAAAGGAATAATTAAAACAATGCCTAATAAACTGCAGAAAATCCTGTTTTTACAGGATAGTAAAGTACATGCAGAGTTTGCATCTTTATACAGCTAATTATAACAGCAGTATATTTTAAATAAGTTTTTATCTTTTTAAATCATAACAATATGAAATTTATTATCACATTCATTCTGGTTACCTTTTCATTTACCAGCTTGCAGGCACAGCTTTTAAAAAAATTAAAACAAAAAGCTGAAAAAACAGTAGATAAAGTGATTGATAAAACTGATGAAAAAAAGCCTGTAAGTACAATTGAAAACAATGAAACAAACGTTACCGGCAATAGCAACACAGTTGAAACACAAGCCGCCAATGGCAAGCCAAATCTAAAGGTGTACAGCAAGTTTGATTTTGTACCTGGCAGCAGCATTTTATATTATGATAATTTTGAAAAAGATAATATAGGTGAATCACCTTTAGGATGGATTACTTCTTCATCGGCAGAAGTAGTAACTCTTGATGGGCTGGAAGGCAATTGGCTACAAATGGCTGCTACAAGTACTAAACAAATTAGCCGTAATAAAAAGCAAAGCTGGAGCAATAATTTTACTATTGAATTTGACCTGCTAATTGTAAAAAAATCATACGATCCACGAATAAGTTTTTCCTTAATGAATTCAAGCGGCAATTTGGTTACCGATGAGAAAATTTTACAAACAGGCAAACATGCAGTGTATGTATCAACCATACTAGGTGATGGCGGAACTAAAAGCAGGCTATCACTATATACCAATAATAACATCAGCAACCCGGTTTCCGACAAAATGTCGGAAAGCCTTCCCTACGATAATACAACACCAGTACATATCAGCATTTGTGTACAAGGAAAACGTTTTAGGTTTTGGTGGAATGAAAAGAAAATATAC
>DAOLYC010000376.1:0-2771 GCA_035425605.1 Ferruginibacter sp. | reverse complement strand
GTCATTATCATATTTATCAATAAGGTTGTTTAAAACCGAACAATCTTCAAATCCACAGTTCATACCTTGTCCATAAAATGGAACCATAGCATGAGCGGCATCACCAATTAACGCAAATTTATCGTCTCTAATCCAGGGAAAACATTTTACAGTTACCAGTGATGATGTTGGGTTATTAAAAAAATCTTCTTCAAACGTTGGCATTAAAGGTGCTACATCTGTAAATGTTTCTTTAAAAAATTCAGTAACTTTTTCTTTTGTATCAAGTGTTTCAAATGATGGATTGCCTTCAAACGGAAAAAATAAAGTACAGGTAAAGCTTCCATTAATATTTGGCAATGCAATCATCATATAATTGCCACGGGGCCAAATATGTAAAGCATTTTTTTCTAATAAAAAATTTCCATCTTCTCCTGGCGGGATGGTTAGTTCTTTATACCCAAAGTCAATGTAATATTGATGATACTGAAAACGGTTGTGTTGCAATTGATGTGTTAACCGGGTGGCTGCATAAGCTCCATCACTTCCAAACGCAATTTGAAAATTGATGGTTGAAAGTTGTTGGTTGAGTGTGTTTTCGAATATGATTTCATTGTTGTTCCAATGAATACTTTCGCATTTTTGGTTAAAAAAAATTTCGGCGCCATGTTGATCTGCAAGGTCTATCAGTTTGCAATTCAGTTCTCCACGAGAAACCGAATTAATGTATTGCCCTTCTTTTCCATAAGGTTGGTATGCAGTACTGCCATCGGTATTATGCATAAAACGGCCATGCATGGGAATGCATATTTTTCTTATTTCATCCATCAAACCAACTTCTTCCAATGCTTTAATGCCACGATCGCTTAAAGCAAGGTTGATAGATCGGCCTGCAATGAGATCTGTTTTACGCATATCGGCACGGCGTTCAAAAATTTTTACTTTGTACCCTCGTTTACACAAATACACAGATAGTAATGAACCAACCAACCCTGCGCCAATAATTATTGTTTCTTTTTTTTGCATTACCGTTTGTTTAAAATCAGTTTTACAATTTCGCCAAACTTCCAAACATCTTCAAATGTATTGTATAATGGTACAGGCGCTATACGAATTACATTTGGTTCTCGCCAGTCGGCAATAATGCCATTCTGTTTTAATGTATCAAACACTTCTTTACCTTTTTCCATCATCAACATACTCACCTGGCAACCCTTTGCATTTTTAGGTGTAATTATTTCAATTATTTTTTTATTGGCCGCTGCATTTATATGTTCTATAATAAAAAATAAATAATTACTAAGTTGCTGACCTTTGTTAATAAGATTTTCAAAACCTGCCTCTTCAAAAATATCTAGTGATGCTTTATGAGCAGCCATGCTTAAAACTGGTGCATTACTCAATTGCCAGCCTTCGGCAGAAGGAATAGGGTTAAAACCTTTTTCCATGCGGAAACGGGAATTTTTATCATGCCCCCACCAACCGGCTAATCTTTTTAAGTTTTTATTAGCTGTGTGTTTTTTATTTATAAATGCGCCCGATACGCCACCGGGACCACTATTTAAATATTTATAACTGCACCAGCAGGCAAAATCAACATCCCATTTATGCAATTGCAATTCAATATTTCCGGCAGCATGAGCCAGGTCAAATCCGCAAAATGCTCCTGCATTATGTGCGGCATTGGATATAGCTTTCATATCAAACACCTGGCCGTTATAATAATTTACGCCGCTGAAAATTACCAGGGCCGTTTCAGTTGCATGTTGCTCAATGGTTGTTAAAATATCTTCTGTTTGTATAACATGTTCACCTGTTCTTGGTTCTACCTCAATAATCACTTCATCTGGGTTTAAGCCATGAAATTTTGCTTGCGTTTCAAACGCATATTGATCGGAAGGAAATGCTTTTGCTTCGCAAATGATTTTAAATCTTTTTTTTGTTGGCTGATAAAAACTGGCCATAAGTAAATGCAGGTTTACTGTAAGTTGATTCATCACTACAATTTCTTCGGGCAATGCGCCTACAATTTTTGTAAGCAAATGAGGGAATTGTTCGTGATAGCTAAACCATGGTTGGCGTGCATGAAAGTGGCCTTCTACACCAAAGTTGGCCCAGTCTTCTAGTTCGTTAAGTACATAATCTTGTGTGGTTTTGGGCTGCAGGCCAAGAGAGTTACCCGTGAAATAAATAGATTCTGCTCCGTTTATAATGGGTATATAAAATTTATTACGGAAGTGTTTTAATGAATCCTGGTTATCTAAATTTTTGGCAAATTTCTGAGTGTTATCAAAAATCATTTTTCATTTGTTTAATTTATCACTGCAATCACTTTTAATTCGATAGCTATGGGAGTAGGAAGGCTTTTTACTTCAACTGTAGTTCGGCAAGCTTGTACATCTGTAAAATATTGTGCATAAATTTTATTGTAAGCAGCAAAATCTTTTTTCATGTTGGTTAAAAAAACTGTTACATCTACAATTTTGTTCCAACTGCTACCACTTGCTTCCAGCACAGCTTTTACGTTTGCAAAACATTGGTGGGTTTCGGCCTCTATATCATATTGAAGAATATTTCCTTTGTCATCTAATTGAAGGCCTGGAACACTATTGTCTTTTGCACTGCGGCTACCAATACCCGAAAGAAATAAAAGATTACCAACTTTATTTGCATGTGGATAAGCGCCTAATGAAGAGGGGGCGTTTTTTGAATTAATAGTTCCTTTATTTTTGGTTTCTGGTTGCTGGTTGGGGGTTACTGGTTGCTGGTTGCTGGTTTCTGGTTTTTGGTTG
>DAOLYC010000375.1:0-2774 GCA_035425605.1 Ferruginibacter sp. | reverse complement strand
TAAAAATAAAACATGGCAAGAAAAATTACATACAAGATAATTTGTTTAATAATAACACCTGTAGTATTTGCATTTGAATCTGTTTATAATTTTAGTTTGTTTTACAAGTATAAAGAAGGTATGAGCATGATTGGAGGAATTGTATTTGGTGCGATGTTTTTATTTTACAGTAATGATTTATATGAATACTTTTTTGAAAAAAAATCCATTAATAGCTGATTGGGATGAGCGAACATATAATTTTACCGGAAGGAAGTATTGAAAAGCAAACCACCACATTAAACCTGGGCCCCACTCACCCGGCAACACATGGTGTGTTTCAAAATATACTTGAAATGGATGGCGAACGGGTTCTTAAATCTGTATCAACTGTTGGCTATATTCACCGGGCATTCGAAAAAATTGCAGAACGAAGACCCCTATACCAGATTACACCACTAACCGACAGGTTAAACTATTGTTCATCACCCATAAATAATATGGGTTGGCATATTGCCTGCGAAAGATTGCTAGGCATACAAATTCCTAAAAGGGTAGATTATTTACGGGTTATCATCATGGAACTAGCCCGTATCTCCGATCATTTAATTTGTAATTCAATAGTAGGTGTTGATAGCGGCGCTTATACAGGGTTTCTGTACCTGATGCAGTATCGTGAACTTATTTATGAAATCTATGAAGAAATTTGCGGTTCACGCCTTACCACCACTATCGGGCGCATTGGCGGCTTCGAAAGAAATTTTAATGCCACTGCATTTCAAAAGCTGGAAAAATTTCTTAAAGAATATCCACGAACATTAAAAGAATTTGAGAACCTGTTTACACGAAATAGGATATTTATGGAACGAACCATTGGTTGCGGCCCCATAAGTGCATCGCTTGCATTAAACTATGGTTTTACTGGACCAAATTTACGTGCTGCCGGTGTTGATTATGATGTTCGTGTACATACACCATACAGCAGTTACCAGGATTTTAATTTTATAGTTCCTGTAGGAACAACCGGCGATTGTTACGATCGCTTCCTGGTACGTAATGAAGAAATGTGGCAGAGCCTTAGCATTATTGAGCAAGCTTACCAAAAGGTACAGGAATTTAAAGGCGCCGATGCAGAAGTATTTCATGCCGATGCACCAGCTTATTATTTACCTGAGAAAAAAGATGTTTATACCAAAATGGAAGCACTTATCTATCACTTTAAAATTGTGATGGGAGAAATAGATATGCCTGTTGGAGAAGTATATAGCCCGGTAGAAGGCGCTAATGGCGAACTAGGTTTTTATTTGATAAGTGATGGCGGAAGAACTCCCTATCGTTTACATTTTCGCAGGCCATGTTTTATTTATTACCAGGCTTTTGAAGAGTTGGTAAAAGGCGGAATGCTTAGTGATGCAATTATAACAATGAGCAGCTTGAATTTGATAGCTGGAGAAATGGATGCATAATAAATTATGAATTATGAATGTTGAGTTTTCAAAAAGCAGTATGGATATGGTTAACGAGATTATTTCCCGTTATCCTGAGGGAAAACATAAAAGTGCTTTATTGCCAATTTTGCACTTGGCACAAAATGAATTTGGCGGCTGGCTGGATGTACCGGTAATGGATTATGTGGCTTCCATTTTAAAAATTGAACCAATTGAAGTGTACGAAGTAGCCAGTTTTTACAGTATGTATAATTTAAAACCGGTAGGTAAATTTATGTTTGAAGTTTGCCAAACCGGCCCTTGTATGCTTAATGGCAGCGATGAGATTATTAATTACATAAAAGAAAAACTAAACATTGCTGTTGGCGAAACTACTTCAGATGGAATGTTTACTTTAAAAACGGTAGAATGCCTGGGAGCCTGTGGCTATGCACCTATGATGCAGTTGGGTAAATTTTATAAAGAGCATTTAACCAAAGCAAAAGTAGATGCCATTATAGAATCATGCAGGGCAAAGGCAAATTAAGATTGAAAAAGTTCTTTACAATATTGTTATTATTCATTGCAGCAAGTACAGTTGCTCAATCCGGTGAAAAAAAATTGATCAATACTATTAAAGAATTTCACCAGGCATTGATTGATAAAAACACAGTTTCAATCAACCAACAAACAGATAAGGCTTTAAGTTATGGACATAGTAATGGTTGGGTACAATCTAAAATAGATTTGATTAAAGATTTTGAAACGGGGTATATCAAATATAATAGCATTACTGAAGATAGCCTTACAATTACCATGAATGGTAATTTGGCAAATGTTCGATTTATATCCAACATTAATGCAGTGTTTAAAGGTACTACCAGCACTTTTCGTTTAAAAGTATTGGAAGTGTGGACAAAAAAAGGAAAGCGTTGGATTTTATTTGCAAGGCAGGCAGTAAAAGCACAATAACGAAGTAAAGTATAAGTGTTACAAAAAATTGGAATAGTTTATACATCGTTATTGCAGTTGATAAAAGAAGAAATGTTAGAAATTTAAATAAAAATTTGCTAAATGCAAATTGAAGTATGAGTAAAAAATTATTATTAGAAAAAGCGCATGTTGAAGGAATTCGTACATACGAAGTGTACCGCCGTGAAGGTGGTTACCGTAGTGTGGAAAAGGCTTTAAAGATGGCGCCTGCCGATATTACAGAAGAAGTTAAGAAAAGTGGTTTGAGAGGCCGTGGCGGTGCAGGTTTTCCTACAGGATTAAAATGGAGTTTTTTGGCAAAGCCCGAAGGCATTCCCCGCCACCTGGTGGTAAATGCCGATGAAAGTGAACCCGGTACTTTTAAAGACAGGTACC
>DAOLYC010000374.1:0-2780 GCA_035425605.1 Ferruginibacter sp. | reverse complement strand
GAAAAAAAATACAGTGGCGGTGGGCAAAAATCGCAACGTTCCGGAACTGGTAATCAACCCAAAACAAAAACACCCGTACTGGATAATTTCGGTAGAGATATTACCAGGCTAGCAGAGAACGGTTCTTTAGATCCAATAGTTGGACGAGAAACAGAGATTGAAAGAGTATCGCAAATATTATCTCGCCGCAAAAAAAATAACCCCATATTAATTGGTGAGCCTGGTGTAGGTAAAACCGCCATAGTAGAAGGTTTGGCTTTAAGGATTGTGCAGCGCAAGGTTTCCCGGGTATTATTCGATAAAAGAGTGGTTAGTTTAGACCTGGCAGCCCTGGTTGCCGGCACAAAATATCGTGGCCAGTTTGAAGAGAGGATGAAAGCCATCATGAATGAGCTTGAAAAAAACCGTGATGTAATTTTATTTATTGATGAGATACATACTATTGTTGGTGCAGGCGGTGCAAGCGGCTCATTAGATGCATCGAATATTTTTAAACCGGCATTGGCAAGAGGAGAGTTGCAATGTATAGGCGCATCTACCCTTGATGAATACCGTATGCACATTGAAAAAGATGGCGCTTTAGACCGCCGTTTTCAAAAAGTGATTGTAGAGCAACCATCGGTAGAAGAAACCATTGAAATACTCAATAACATAAAAAATAAGTACGAAGATTACCACAATGTAACTTACAGTGCCGATGCCATAGAAGCCTGCGTAAAGCTAAGCGACCGTTACATGACCGATCGCTTATTACCAGATAAAGCAATAGATGTTTTGGATGAAGTTGGCGCAAGGAAGCACATTAAAAACATTAATGTACCACCAGAAATTATTGAGCTAGAAAAAAAGATAGAAGATATAAAGCTTGAGAAAAATAAAGTTGTAAAAAGCCAGCGCTTTGAAGAAGCTGCATCTTTACGGGATACCGAAAAACGTTTGCAGGAAGAACTGGAAGCAGCAAAAAATGCTTGGGAAGAAGAAAGTAAACATAAGCGTTACCCGATTGAAGAAGAAGATATTGCCGAAGTTGTTTGTATGATGACAGGCATTCCTGTAAAGAGGATGGTACAGGCCGAAACAGAAAAACTTCGCCGCATGGCTACCGATTTGCAAGGAGCAGTAGTAGGGCAGGATGAAGCAATTTCGAAAGTAGTAAAAGCCATACAACGTAACCGGGTAGGATTGAAAGATCCTAAAAAACCAATTGGTACATTTATTTTTCTGGGGCCAACAGGTGTAGGCAAAACTGAGTTAGCCCGTTCGCTGGCACGCCACATGTTCGACAGTGATGATGCATTGATTAGGATTGATATGAGCGAATACATGGAAAAATTTACGGTGAGCCGTCTGATTGGTGCCCCTCCGGGATATGTTGGATATGAAGAAGGAGGACAATTGACTGAAAAAGTACGCCGCAAACCATATTGTGTTATACTGTTGGATGAAATTGAAAAAGCACATCCGGATATTTACAATATTTTGTTACAGGTTTTAGATGATGGTTTGCTTACTGATGGCATGGGCCGTAAAGTTGATTTTAAAAATACCCTTATCATCATGACATCCAATATTGGAGCAAGGCAGTTAAAAGATTTTGGCGATGGTGTGGGTTTTGCTACGGCCAACCGTTTAGAAAATGCAGATGAAAACAATAAAGCCGTAATTGAAAAAGCACTTAAACGTACTTTTAGTCCAGAGTTTTTAAACAGGATAGATGATGTGGTGGTATTTAATTCGCTAAGCAAAGAAAATATTTTTGAAATTATTGATATTGTAATGCAGGGCGTGGTAAAGCGTTTAACAAACCTGGGCCTTGCTATGGAATTAACAGCAGCGGCAAAAAGTTTTATTGCCGATAAAGGATACGATTCGCAGTTTGGTGCAAGGCCGCTACACAGGGCTATTCAAAAATACCTGGAAGACCCGCTGGCAGAAGAAATACTGAATATGAACATTAAAAATGGCGATATAATGGTGGCTGAACTTGATGAAACAGAAGAAAAGATTAAGTTTGTTTTAAAGAAAGACGAAAAGAAAAAAGAGAAAAAATCGGAAGCCTGATTTTATCTACATAAAAATAAAAAATGGGATTGCCATGCAATCCCATTTTTTATTTCAACTTTTAAATATTAATATTTTATATCAGCGTAAACGGTCGCTGTCTTTAACTATTTTACTATCCTTATTAATACCTCTTGCTGCCAGTACAAATGCCAGTACAATGATACTATGCAAAATAGCTGTTAGGGAGTAAGTGCCCTGCCCCGGCATAAATTGCTGCACCTGCCGGTAATACAAATAAATAACCAGGGCTTCCAGTGCAATGCCCAGTACACAAAGCCTTAACTGCAATGTTCTTTGTTTAAACAGAAAAATGGTAATTAATGCAAGTACAGCAATGGCTGTGGTAGTAAGCATTAATATAAAATTTTCTGTAGCATTTAATTCATACGCTGTAATGCCTTTGGCATTGGTACCACTATAATAGGGGAATTTAAAAGTTGCAAAAGCACAGGCTGCTGCCAGTAAAAGCCAAAGCGATTGAATGCGTTGTAACATAATGGTTATTTAAAACCGAAATTAAATGAAATACAGCACAAAAAAAATTGTACTATAAGAGGGTAGTGCCTGTTAAACTTTTATTTACATGCTGGCAATTGCTTCTGAAAGTGAAGTTGCGTTCTACAGAGCAATGTTTTTTAGTTACACAATACACTAGCCTTGCCTGTTAAATTTTAATTAGGTTGTATTTTACAACCATCCCTTTCTTGCTTTTTTGT
>DAOLYC010000373.1:0-2787 GCA_035425605.1 Ferruginibacter sp. | reverse complement strand
TACTACCGCCTTTTCCTTTACTGCAACCCGTGGCTTTTCCATAAAGTTCTGCCATACAGCTTTTAGCCGAAACGCCTTTGGCTATTGCCAGGGCATGATCACGATAGGCAGTAATAAATTTATCATCAGGAGTGGTGGCTGTCATACATCCAGCCGCTACTGCCTCCTGCCCTATGTACAGGTGACAAAAACCACGAATCTTTTGCATACCGTACAATTGACCTGTCTTTTCTTCAAAGCGGCGCAAAAGCAACATCAATTCGTACCAATATAAATACGTTTCTTTTGAAAATTTTGTAGCCAATGGGTTTTAATTTTGAGGAGCAAAGATAAGGGAGAATTGCCAATTTGGAGTAAGGAATTGAGGCCGAATTTTAGGCATTATATTTAAGTTTGAAGATAGTGGTTTATGGGAGAAAATTTTATAAAAATTAAACCAACGCTACGATACATTCAAACACATTAAATATTTATTCTTATATACTGCAAAATCTATAAACAACTTTTACCATCAATTGTTTTGCCCCTGTTTTAATATTCAGGTATCTTGCAGCTCTTAATGTTGCAGCTTACAAAAATATCCCTTACACAGTTTAAAAATTACAGTTTTTCAACTTTCGATTTTACCGAAAGGGTTGTAGGTATTTGCGGCCTTAATGGCAAAGGCAAAACTAATTTACTGGATGCCATCTACTACAATTGTTTTACAAAAAGTTATTTTTTTAAAAACGATACTTTGAATATCCAGTTTGAAAACGATGGCTTCAGACTGGAGTCGATTATTGAAAATAAGGAGGAGAAATTTAAGATTGTTTGTATAAACCGGATGGTTGGCAAAAAAGAATTGTTATTGAATGATGTACCATACAGCAGGTTTTCTGAACATATTGGTAAATTTCCTGCGGTGATGATTGCACCGGATGATATTGGTATGATAATGGGTGGCAGCGAAGAAAGAAGGCGGTTTATGGATACAGCTATAAGCCAAATGCAGGGAGATTATTTACAGCATCTAATCATTTATAATAAAGTTTTACAACAGCGCAACAGTTTATTAAAACGTTTTGCCGAAGAAGGCAAAACCGATTGGCCGCTTTTAGAAGTGTTGGATGAACAACTGATTGCACCGGGGAATTACATATATGATAAACGAAAAGCATTTACTGCACAGTTGATTCCACTGGTAGAGAAATTTTACCAACAGATTGCTGATAATGGAGAGCAAATTGCACTTCAATATGAAAGCCGATTAAATGACAGCAGCTTTTATGAACTGCTGAACAATTTCAGGCAAAAAGATTTTTTGTTACAACGCAGCAACACCGGTATTCATAAAGACGATATCCAATTTCAATTAAATGGCCAGGTATTTAAAACAACTGCTTCGCAAGGGCAAAGAAAAAGTTTATTATTTGCTTTAAAACTGGCAGAGTTTGAATTATTAAAAACAAATAAAGGTTTTGCACCTCTCCTGCTTTTAGATGATGTTTTTGAAAAACTGGATGACAATAGAATGCAACAACTGCTGCACTGGGTTTGTAATAAAAACGAAGGACAGGTTTTTATTACCGATACACATAAAGAAAGGTTACAACAGGCATTGGAAAACCTGTTTACCAAATACCAGCTAATTGATTTATAATATGGTTTAACTAAGCAATATTGCCTATCAAACTATGATTAACAGAATTTGTAGCTTCCTAAAAATTTTCTGACTTATATAAATAGTTTATTTTTACTGCATGGCAGAAATTTCTTTGCAAGATGCTATACAGCAATTTTTACAAAAGAGCCGTTTAAAAAATGGCATACAGGCTTTACGTATAGAAGATATTTGGGAACAGGTGATGGGTACAACCATTGCAAGATATACCGATAAGATACAAATTATAAATGCAACACTCATAATAACCACAACTGTTGCACCACTCAAAAATGAATTGCTTTATCAAAAAGAAAAAATTTTGGAAAGAATTAATGAAGCCTTAGGCGACAAAGTAATTAAAGATGTATTGATTAAATAGTGCTCTCCTCTTAAAAATTAAATCTTACTCATTTAAAAGCATGCATCTCTCAGCATTTGCATGAACATTAATCCTTTTTGCCTGGCAAACTTAATATTGCGTTCAGGAATAGCTTCGGGGTATTTGTAATGCTGTAAAGCTATGTCAATACTTGATTCCCGTAGCAGGTGTAACATTGGGTATGGAGAACGATTTGTATAATTGGCTGCATCGTTTTGTTCTGCACCGGCAAAACAATATAATGGATGAAAGCTTGCCAGTTGATATATGCCTTCATAGCCTTTCTGTTTTAAGGATTCTTCGGCGGCATAAAATAAATTTAAATAGTCGTTAAATTTCTTAGTGGCAAAAGGAAGTATTAACAGGCTGGTTTCAATGCTTTCATCATTATCAAGCCGTTTAATTTCTTCGGCAAAAGTTTTAAGGCAAATCTCTATATCGCCGCTTATTTCCACATGATAAAAAATACTTTTGCTTTTTACTACTTTGCTGGCAAAAGGACAAAAGTTACAATCTATAACTACATTTTTTATCCAGTTAACAGTTTGTTCAATAACTTGTTTTGATGAAAGCATGATTTATATTTATGCCCTTCAAAAGTAATTAATAAAAAACCTGGAAATATAAATAGGAAATAGGTTTTCTTTGCAGCAATTATGAGTTTACATATTTCGTCGCTTAACTCGGGCAGCAATGGCAATTGTTATTATGTAGGTAACGATGAAGATGCTGTTTTAATTGATGTAGGCATTAGTTGCCGGGA